>DOVJ01000094.1 GCA_003520145.1 Eubacterium sp. | reverse complement strand
TAGTAACAACAAGTTAATAGTAACAGCAAGTTTTTCCTGCATTTACGCTGTCGCACTTTTATGCAGTTCACTGTAAAAACCACCGAGTTTCATCAGTTCGTCATGTGTTCCCTGCTCGATAACATTGCCATCCTTCATGACAAGTATTATGTCTGCGTTCATGATGGTTGACAGCCTGTGGGCCACTATAAAGCTTGTCCTTCCCTTTGTCAGTGTATCAAAAGCATTTTGAATCTGAATCTCTGTTCTTGTATCTATGGAAGACGTCGCCTCATCAAGGATCAGGAACGCCGGATCAAGAAGCATGATCCTCGTTATACACAGAAGCTGCTTCTGCCCCTGGCTTAAGCCCTCGCCTTCTTCGGTTATGACTGTATCATAGCCCTGCGGAAGTCGCTTGATAAAGCTGTGTGCACGGCTTAGCTTGGCAGCCGCTACTATCTCCTCATCGGTTGCATCCTCTCTTGCAAAGCGTATATTATCTCTTATCGTACCCGAGCGAAGCCACGTATCCTGCAGCACCATACCGAACATACTCCTTAGCTCATCACGGCTTATATCCCTTATATCTGTGCCATCTATGGTTATAGAACCGCCACGCACATCGTAAAACCTCATGAGCAGATTGATAAGCGTTGTCTTGCCGCAGCCTGTAGGACCTACGATTGCGACCTTCTTGCCGTACTCAACGCTTAGATTGAAGTCTGTTATGAGCTTCTGCTCTTTCGTATAGGCAAAATCGACATGACTGATCTCTATCCTTCGCTCTTTTGGTACGAATCCCGTATCTTCTCTGTCGACTTCCGGCTCCTCTTCTATGAGGGCAAACACTCTCTTTGCGCATGCAAATGCGTTCTGCAGCTCAGTTATAACGCCTGATATCTCGTTAAACGGCTTCGTATACTGGTTCGCATAGCTTAAGAAGGTCGCTATCGCACCGACCGTTATGAGATCATCCATAGCCATGAAGCAGCCCATAAGCGCAACAACCGCATACACCACGCTGTTTACGAATCTCGTCGAAGGATTGGTAAGTGACGAATAGAAGATTGCCTTGAAGGAATTCTTCTTAAGGTTCTCGTTCAGTCCATCAAACTTAGCAATCGACTCATCCTCTCTGGTAAATGCTTTGACGACCTTGAGGTTTCCGAGCATCTCCTCTATATAGGCTGTCGCCTCACCTCTTGCAAGAGACTGACCCCTAAAGAAGATAAAGGTCTTCTTAGCGATAAAGTTCGCTACAACAAGTGAAAGCGGCGTTATGAACATGACCGCAAGCGCTATCTTTACGTTGAGGATGAACATATACACAAGAGTTCCGACAATCGTGATAATTCCCGTGAATGCCTGTGTAAAGCCCATAAGAAGACCATCGCCCAAGCTTTCAGTATCCTGAATTATCATACTTGTGATCTCGCCTGTCCTGTGACTGTCCGTGTACTTAAGTGGAAGCTTCGTAAGCTTCAAGAATGCATCATTGCGAACATCTCTCATGATCGTATATGTTATCTTGTTGTTGATGATATTCATGATCCATGTAATCATCGAATTAACAAGTATGATGATCACAAGCCACAAAGCGTATACCTTGAGCATATCGAAGTTCACATCGTGACGCCCTGCGATAAGATCTATGCACTTTCCCATGATTATAGGCACAGCAAGTGTTAGTATGACGCTGAAAAAAGCCATAAGGATGGAGAGCACTATGTATATCAGTTCTTTTTTCAGATATCGAAACATCGTTCTTTTCATAGTGCAGCACCACCTTTCTTCATATCAGCAGAGTACTGCGAATAGTGTATCTGTGAATATACAGGGCAGTTTTCAAGAAGTTCCTCGTGACGACCTATGCCTGCTACTTCACCATCTTCCAAGACGATTATCTGATCAGCTTCCATTACAGAGGCGCTCCTTTGCGATACTATCACCTTAACAGGCTTATAAGAAAGCTCTGACAGGTTATGTCTTAAGGTCTTATCTGTTATGTAATCAAGCGCTGAAGAACTGTCATCAAGTATGAGTATACGTCCCTTCTTCACAAGAGCACGCGCTATCGTAAGACGCTGTCTCTGACCACCTGAGAAGTTTCGTCCGCCCTGCTCTACCATATAGTCAAGACCACCCTCTTTAGAATCAACTATCTCCTTAGCACAGGAAAGCGAAAGGGCCTCATAGAGCTCTTCATCCGTTGCACCTTCATTGCCCCACAGAAGATTCTCTCTTATGGTCCCCTTAAAAAGTACTGCCTTCTGAGGAACTACTGCAACAAGTTCTCTTATAGTTCTTATATCCTCTTTGCTTATATCTCTTCCGCATACCTTCACAGTTCCTGTACTGCAAGGATAAAAACCAGGAATCAGATTCACCAGAGTTGTCTTGCCGGAGCCAGTTCCACCTATGATTCCTATGGTCTCTCCGGCCTTTGCCTTAACACTGACAGAAGATACCGAATCCTCAGGACTTCCTTCATATCTGCATGATACATCATCAAGTTCAAGAACATAAGGTACATCAACCGCTGCTGCCGGCTCTACAGCTTCTATACCTTCACAGGCAATACCTTCGCGATACACTTTCTGTATTCTGTCATTGCTTGCAAGCGCTTTTGTTATGTTCACACAGAGGTTAGCGAGCTTAACAAGCTCAACAAGTATCTGCCCCATATAATTATACAAAGCAACAACTTTTCCTTGCGTAAGTATACCACTGTCAACCCTTAGTGCTCCCACATATATGAGAAGCACAGTAAAGAGGTTTATGACCGCATAAGTAAGCGGATTCATGCAGGCCGATATCCTACCGGCAAAAAGCCTTCCTTGTGTTAAGCTATCATTCTCCTCAAGATAAGCTTCTCTTTCTCTATCAACTCTTCCAAATGCTCTTATAACACGTATACCGGATATGTTCTCTCTACATCTCCTAAGTACTACATCAAGCTTAGCGCTCACTTTCTTATACATAGGCATAGTGATCAGTGTTATAGATACGACTATGACAGATAAGACCGCTATAACACCCACAAAAACAAGAGATGACTTAAGGTCGATAGTCATCGCCATGATCATGGCTCCAAACACAACAAAAGGTGAGCGCAAGAGAAGCCTTAAGGTCAGGTTAATCCCCGTCTGAACCTGATCTATGTCAGATGTCATACGCGTGATCATCGTCGAAGTTCCAAGCTTATCTATCTGCGTATAATCAAGCCTCTGTAAGAATGTAAACATATCTCGACGCATATCTGCCGCTATGGAAACTGCAGCTTTTGCTGCAAAGTACTGTGCTGTAACGGCTGAAAGAAGACCGACAAGTCCAAAGCCGACTAGAACAAGAGTCAGTTTTACAACATAGGACTTATCGTCCTCTGCAACACCCTTATCTATCATCATAGCAACAATCAGAGGTACACATAGTTCAAAAGATGCCTCTAAAAGTTTAAAGAGAGGTCCTAAGACACTCTCTTTTTTATAACGTTTGAGCTGATTAAGTATAGTTCTCATATATCATCCTACTTTGATTATATTCATAATGTACTTAAGGAGAAGATTGTTGTTATACACAAAAGCCGTTATGGCATTCTCTTCTACCTGTGCATTGACAAAGTCTGCTGCTGCAGTACCTTGAAGGAAGGTCACCGCAAGAAGTACGACCCATATGATGAGTATGCCTTCAGCCAGCCCTATCACTATGCCAAAGCTCTTGTTAATAGTGTTGATAACTGGCAGTTTGCTCAGAAGATCCAAAGCATTTACAATAACATTCACCAGAACATAGATGATTATGAACAGAAGGATGAACACTATCGCGTTGATAACGATGTTCGCAAGCATGCCTGAGACGTACTCACGAGGAGATGTAACTCCAAGCTTCTCATAAGCAGACTCTGTGTTGTTGCTGTTTATGAACTTCGATATCTCCTTAGGCATCTTGAAGTCGATAAGCACGCCTTCAAGATCGCTGTTTTTGTCAGAAGGAAGCTTCGCTTCGCCCATCTTCTCATATATGCCATCATAGACCTTATCATAGACAGGTGACTTCCTGATCATAGAAGAAACCATAGGCGTCAATCCTATCGTAAGAACAACCGTCAGAACTGTCGCTAGAAGCGAAAACAGGATCAGTATGAAGCCCTTGTGATAGCCAAGAATCATACATCCAGCCAATATAATGATCATACATATAAGTAAAGTCATACAACCACCTTTCTGTCACTTGAGAATGACCTGTTGGATAGATCTAACATTAACAAAAGCAAATCGGTTCTTGCCCGGCATCCACAGAATGCTGTTAACCGGGATATCAAAATCATATTCGAACTTAACTCTGCCACTCTTATTGATGAGGCACGCATGGTCGCTGTTATAGAGCATGACACCCTTATCCGACAACGCAAGGTTCTCATATGTGCGGTCAAGCTTCTTGTTAAGAAGCTTCTTGCAGTTCATATCATACACATCGAGTTCCTGCCCCTTAGTCCCGTCGTGAAGCGTCGCGATGCGATCATCAGTCACAAATACAGACTTCGGCTCATAGCCAAACTTCGCATTCTTGCTAAGCTTAGGATATTCCTCATATGTATATACCTGCATGTTCTTACTGCTTATCGCTAAGAATCTGTTCTTAGGAAGGAATCTGATCTCCGTCATGATATCTTCACTCTCGAACTCTCCGACGAAGTTATCTACCTCGTTCTGACCGACCTTCGAGAAGTTGTAGAACATAAGCTTATGCTTAAGAACACCTTTACCAACGTAAGACATAGAAAGTGCAAGTCTCTTACCATCATCCGACACTGCAACAGCAACTGGATAGCCATCGCCCCATGTCACCTTCTTAAGCTCATAGATGATATTCGCCATCGAATCATACATACGTATGTAGCTCGTCTCACCATCATACAGAGTAACAACAACGGCGCCGACATCGGTAACATCGACCTCCATGATAGGAAGAAGCGTATCTATAGTTACAAGCTTACCCTTCTCAGAGAAAACTATAACTTCACTCTTCTCAAGACCCGAAACTGCAACATACGACCCGCACACACTCGCTATAGGATTTCTGAACTCATATGACTGCTGCCACAGGACTTTGTTCATACTGTCATAACATGTTATGCCATCATTATCATACTTGATGAAGCCATCCTTATAACTCGCAGTAACAGTATTATCGCCCACTTCCTTATCAACAGTTGAGAGAACCGAATAATCCTCATACTTCTTCGTTATCACATGCCATATGATATATACGACAAATGCTACGGCAAGCGTTACCGTTACAGTCCTGATTATATTCTTTTTTATAAGATGCCGCTTTACCTTGGCATCAAGTTCACGAAGCTCTCTCGTGGACTCCGTATTATCACTGTTTGATTTCTTACTCATAGAACAAAACTCCTCTTTCATATTCTATCACATGAAGGGGAAAAAGTCCACACAGGCAAATGCAAAAAAGTTGCCCCCGAGGTCTATATAACCTCAGGGGCAACCTTTTCAAAAACCGTCTCTTGTTTCTGAAGTATTAAGCTTTCTTAGACTTCTTTGTGTAGATAACTGTACCAGCTATACCACATCCTGCAAGAAGGATAAGCGCGATGTAAAGAGCAAGTGGAGATCTGTCACCTGTGTTAGGCTCAACATAGATCTTTGTCTCAGCATACTTTCCATCAGTGAAGAATACTCTAAGAGTATGTTCACCAGCCTTAAGCTTCTTAACATAAGATGCCTTAAGTGTAACGATTGTAGATCCGCTCTCGATTATGAGATTAGACTCATCAACTGCCACATCATCAAGCTCTGCGTGATCATAAAGATCACGATCAGCATCGATTCTGATTGTGAGATCCTTAGCATCACCAGCTACGATAGACTGGTTAGCTCCATCGATAACCTTGTAGTTCTTAACGTCTGCAGGAACTACGCTGTTATCAAGAGAAGCTGTACCTGCCATTCTTGCACCAGCATCAGCAGGAGCTGCATCTGTAAGTTCAAGAAGACCATTCATGTTGATAGTATTATCATCATTACGTGTTACTACTGTTGATGTAAACTTCTTTGTAGCAGGATCAAACTTAGTATCTGTAGATACGAACCAGTTCTCAGCTACTGCAGCGCCCTGTGTATTAACAGAAGCATCTGCACCGTTCCAGTAGTAGTCAGTCTCATTCTTATAATCAGTTTCAACCTGAGTACCCTTACCCTTAAGGTTCTCACCTACTGCAAGAGCGCTTTCAAGAGAAGAATTTCTGTAAGAGATGATACCGTTTGCTACATAAGCTGTGTTAGCAGCTGTATTGGTATAAAGTGCTACGTTGTAGCTTTCGTTGTTGAATGTTGTACAATTCTTAACGATGTTATCAGGACAAGAGTTAGAATCGATACCCTTAGCCTTGTTGTTGAATGCAACACAGTTCTCAAGAACATGCTTGCCGCTCATAGAGTCGCCACCCATCTTGAAACCGTTACCGTTACCGGCATTAGTTCCATCCTCAAGGTAACCATTACCATAAGCTACGCAGTTTCTGATTGTTAC
>DOVJ01000091.1 GCA_003520145.1 Eubacterium sp. | reverse complement strand
CGATAAATCTTCCATCACCATTCATATCGATATAATACTCAGCAACTAATTCTGTTCCTGGATTACACATTACACTATATTCAAATGAAAAACAGCTGCCAGTAGCGTTATAGTTTACACCATCCCATTCAGTAGGAGCACCAATAAGATTAATAAGTGGCATAACATTACTTCTATCGAAGATTCTTCTCATACGAGCTGTTGTATATGAATCCTTCACAACAAGTCCTCTTGTATCGAGAGACTTAACGCTTTCAATCAACTGATACATAACTGTTTCTTTTTCAACAGTTACTGTCTCATCGAGGTCATAGAGCTTATCAGCAAGCATGAGTACACGTCCTGCCCTAACATAATCCTCTATCTGTGACTTGATCCATTTTGTTATATCAGTTGTACCACCGTAGTTAGCAGCACCAAGAGTAGTCCAACCATGATTTTCTGTATTAGGCTGATCCTGTATAAGTGTACCAGTAAGATTATATTTACGGAATGGAGTAGCACCAGAAGGAACTGTAGCCTGAATATCACCATAAAGATCACCTATATAGATGAAACTATAGTTAAGAAGGTCATCCTTAAAGCCCGCAAGTGCAGCAGATTGCATGTAATCAACATGTATATGGCTACGACCTACTTCGTTCGGAAGATATCCCATCATAACAAGAAGATCATCAAGAGCATCATCGTTAACAGTCCATGTATAAGTACCATAATTGGTATTCGCAGGAGTTCTGTTAATCTTAGCGAACTTGAATTCTACAGAAGGCTCTATCTCAAGAACATATATATCATGATTAAGAGACATAGTCTTCTTCAAGTTAAGAAGATACTTAACTGTGTTAGCGTTGTTAACCATATCCTTGTTACCAACTGTTTCAAGTTCATCAACAACTTCCTCAAAGAGGTTGTTATCACCAAAAAGCTTGTACTTGAAGTTATCACCCAAGCTGACATCCTCGCCCTTGAAGAACCATACATTGTAGTTAAGGTCATCCATGGCACTACCATTCATGTTGTATGTATAGTGTGTACCATACTCATCCTTGAGTCCCGAGAACTTACCAGAGTTATCATTCGGAACACCTGATGAATAAGAAAGTCCAGAAACAACCTCAAACCAGTAGATAAGACTCTCACCGGCATCTGTTAACTTAAGGTCAAAATCCATATTACTTGCTGTATACCAAGGATTAGGAGCGGTAAACTTCATTGTCTCGCCGTTCACATAATTATATACAACCTTAGGAGTATTAAGAGTATATGTTCCAGAAATAGTTGAACCATAAGCTCTCTGATAGTTATTAGAAACTACAACATCCTTAAGGAAGCCAGTTGGCTGTTCAACATTCTTAATAGAACTCTTCCAGTTACCTGTAGCAGGATCAAGCATCTCATATACAGGCTGAACTGATACATAAGGCAATACTCTAAGAAGAACATAAAGCTTCTGGAAGTTAGTACCTGCCTGACCATTCAAAGAAGAATCAAGCTGAATAGGTCTGTCATGTATCTGTACATATTCAAACAAAGCCTTACATGTAGGCCAGGTAAAATCACCAGTACCAGAATTGCTGTATGTAGCTGATGGATTACCACCTGTCACCTTAGCTGTCTGTACTTCAAGATGTCCATATGAACCCTTCCATACAACTACAAGATCGTATGAACCATAAGTCTTTCCACCTGCAGCACCATATGCAGCTTCAGCCTTACCTGTAAGAAGGAAATCAGGATCTGCTGATATATAACTGTTAAGCTGACTAGGAGTAAGACAGTCAAACTGAATCTCCTTAGTTGTAAGCTTAGTACCAGCTATATAAGTAATAGCATGACCACTAAGATCCTTGTCGATAAGACCTGTTTCAGGATCAACATATAACTTCTTAATAGCACCAGACTTAAGCTTTACATAATCACCTGTAACATTGCCATTACCGGAAGCATCACACTGAATTGTCTTAGAAACACCAACCGTGAATTCAGTAAGATTACTGATCAATTCATAGTTAGTATCTTCCACTCTTATATGAGTACCTGTAGACCCTTCAGGTGTTACCTCATAAGCATCAAATACGAAATTAAGGAAATCGTTCTGATTGGTCCAGATATAATCAGGCGCACCGGAACATGTTATGTTACCATAGTTTGCCATATCTGTAGGATCAAGCTTATCATAAAGAGCTTTTCTTCTTGTTACATCGTCTGAATACATATCTTCAGCGATAGGTTCCTGCCCCTGAACCAGATAAGCATATTCCATCTGGCAAGTACTATCAGGAACAATCTCAAGTACCTTCAGCTTATCTACGCTGAAGTTACGGTTTTGATAATAGACTGCCGCATTCGCAGAACTACCCTTGCTAAGCACAAGATATGTCGCAAGGATCACAACTGTCAAAAATGGCATAGCGATCAGAACCGCTTTTCTTAACAAATTGTCTTTGGTCTTTCCCATAAATCCTCCTTTTCTATCTTACTTCGTAAGTCACACCCTCATAAATAACTGATTTAAGTTTGTTACGCAGAGC
>DOVJ01000058.1 GCA_003520145.1 Eubacterium sp. | reverse complement strand
CCCCCTTTTTTCTTCTTATGTCATCATAATTCCCCTTTGCAAGAAAGGACTTTTTTATGAAAAAATGGTTTGATGAACTTGTTTCAACGGGAGAGAAGCTTGGAGACAATCTTAAGTCTGTGCTTATCTATGTGCTTGTTATGGCGCTTATCTATGGGGTGGCTTATGTGATCGAGAAAAAAATGGGGCTTAGAAAGAAGCATGATGTAAAGCGTCTTACGATCATCGCTGTATTCTCTGCGCTTGCTTTTGTCCTTATGTTTTTTGAAATCAATATTCCTATTGTGCCTGAATTCTACAAGATAGACTTAAGTGAAGTTCCTATCATGATAGGAAGCTTTATATTAGGTCCAACTGCAGGTATCGTTATGGAGTGTGCAAAGATATTCCTTAAGGTGCTTTTTAAGGGAACACAAACTATGTTTGTCGGTGATTTTGCTAATGTCCTTATAGGATGTATGTTTGTAATGCCAGCTTCATGCATATATCATGCAAAGAAGACAAGAAAAACTGCACTTATAGGTATGGCAACCGGAACAGTTCTCATGGCTGTTGCCGGAAGTGCTCTCAATGCTTATCTTCTCATACCTACATATGCTAAGATTTATCAACTTAATTCTGAGGTAATAGTTGGCATGGCTTCTAAGGTCAACGTTCTTGTGAAGGATTTCAATACATTTATATTCTTTGGAGTGTTCCCTTTCAATATCATAAAGGGTGTTGTGGTTACGCTTATTACGATGTTGTTGTATAAGAAAATCAGAAAATTGTTTGCTTAAGAGGCATTTTTTGAAAAATATATGTACCTTTTCCTGAAAGTATGATAAAATATAGTCAAGGGTTTTACAACTTTTTTGGATAGGAGGTACATTGTTTTGAGTAGACGAAATGTTGTTTTATTGGGACAGAGTGGTTGTGGAAAGACCACGATCGTTGAAGCTATGGCATTTGCATCGGGCATAACCAACAGGCTTGGTTTTGTTACTGAAGGTAATACCATAAGTGATTATGACAAGGAAGAAATCGCAAGAGGCTTCTCTGTCAATATGTCTATCCTGCCTATAGAGTGGGAGGGAGTTTCTATCAATGTTATCGACACACCGGGCAATACTGACTTCATAGGCGAGGTTGAGTGTGCTTTGGACGCCGCTGATTGCGCAGTAATAGTTGTTAACGGCAAGAATGGTGTTGAACCAGGAACTGTTAAAGCCTGGGAATTGTGCGAGAGATTCAATCTTCCTCGTATCGTATTCGTTACGGCGATGGATGATGATAATGCAAGTTATAAGAATGTTATCAATGATCTTACAGAGAGATATGGTAAGAGGATTGCTCCTTTCCATCAGCCTCTTCGTGAGAATGGAAGGTTCGTCGGCTATGTGAATATCGTTAAGATGAACGCCAGAAGGTTTACGGGTATCGCAAGATATGAGGAGACGGATATTCCTGATTATTCTATGGAGAATCTGTCTAATTACAGAGAGAAGCTTCTTGAGGCTGTTGCTGATGTAAGCGATGAACTCATGGAGAAGTACTTCGCGGGTGAAGAATTCACTCTTGATGAGATTCAGGATGCACTGCATGAGAATGTTGCTCTCGGTGGTCTTGTGCCTGTTACTATGGGTTCTGGCCTTAATGTTCATGGTGTGTTCATGCTTATGAACGATATAGCAAGGTACTTTGGTGATCCTGAAGTAAGGCCTGACGATGCATTTGCCGGAAAAGTGTTCAAGACTATATCAGATCCTTTTATAGGCAAGTATTCGCTTATCAAGGTTATGGCTGGTTCGCTTAAGAATGATGCTACTATATACAATCCTAGAACTGATTCTTCTGTTAAGCTATCAAGACTTTATAAGCTTTATGGCAAGGAGCCGAAGGAAGTTACTGCTCTTGAAGCAGGAGATATAGGTGCTATACCTAAGCTTTCTGCCACACTTACAGGTGATACTTTGTGTGCTGCGGGCACTGCTGTTTTGTATCAGCCTGTTGAATACAGCAAGCCTTATACTTTCATGGCTTATGATGTTAAAAAGGGCGGAGATGAGGATAGGCTTTCGGCTGCAATCTCAAAGCTTCTTGAAGAGGATGTTACACTTAAGGTCTTTAATGATGTGGCTAATTCTCAGCAGCTTATATATGGCATCGGCGAGCAGCATCTTGAAGTCAGTGCTTCTAAACTGCTTACAAAGTACAGAGTTGAAGTGACTCTTTCTAAGCCTAAGATTGCTTATAAGGAGACTATAACGGGCAAGGCTTCTTCTCAAGGCAGATATAAGAAGCAGTCTGGCGGACACGGACAGTTCGGCGATGTTAAGATGGAATTCGAGCCTCTTGGAACTTATGATAAGGCTTATGAATTCGATGAGAAAGTGTTTGGTGGTGCTGTTCCTAAGAATTACTTCCCAGCGGTTGAAAAGGGTATAGAAGAAAGCACAAAGCAGGGACTTCTTGCTGGTTATCCTGTTGTCGGAATCAAAGCTACACTGGTTGATGGTTCTTATCATCCTGTAGATTCATCCGAGATGGCTTTTAAGTCTGCTGCTATGATTGCTTTCAAGGAAGCATATAATAACGCTAAACCGGTTCTTCTAGAACCAATCGTTAACTTAAGTGTAAGAGTTCCTGAAAAGTACATGGGAGATATCTTAAGTGGAATCAACAAGAGACGTGGTCGTGTGCTCGAATACAATGCTGATGGTAATTATCAGGTTATAAGCGCTTTGGTTCCGCTTTCAGAGCTTCTTGATTATTCTACAAAGCTCAAAGCCATGACTATCGGATATGGAACATATTCGTATGAGCCATATTCATATGAGATCGTTACGGAAGATGTTAAGAAAAAATTATCATTGTGATGTGAAGAAGGTAAGAAGTCACCTGTGAATTTGAAATCAGATGCAGCCAAGAAGAGTCAGGATGAGATCAAAGGCAGTGTTGATGCTAGTGGAAAGATAAAGTGGGAAGCCACTAAGTCAGGTTCATTCCTTACAGAGCAGAAGAGTTTTCTTACACAGATAACAAATTAACTATTAAAAAAAGACTGTTGTACTAAAAATAGTGTGACAGTCTTTTTAATCATATAGCCAATAGAAAAATGTAAAAAAGTAATCACCAGGACGATTCGCGAGATTTCGTCATACTCGAGTGTGCT
>DOVJ01000135.1 GCA_003520145.1 Eubacterium sp. | reverse complement strand
TGATAAAAAGGATGCGCACGGATTCGGAAAGGAAGTTTGTCTGCTTACGCAGACCGAATCCGGCGCGCAAGTCTCGCGGTGCGAGACTTGAAAATTTAAGTCTATATATATGCATTGAATCTATTGCATTTTTGGTGTAAAATAGCAATAGTGGGCTTTGGCCATAAAGTGTAGGAAGGAATATAAAAGATGAGTAAGATATATAATAATGTTCTTGAATTAATAGGTGATACACCTATGATGAGTATCGATAGATATGCTAAGAAAGCAGGGGTCGAGGGTGTAAGACTTCTTGCTAAGCTTGAATATCTTAATCCCGCAGGTTCTGCTAAGGACAGGGTTGCTCTTAGGATGATCGAGGATGCTGAAAAAACAGGGAAGATAAAGCCTGGTGCAACGATAATCGAGCCGACAAGTGGCAATACCGGTATAGGCCTCGCTCTTGTGGCTGCTGCTAAGGGGTATAGGGCTATCCTTACTCTTCCTGAGACTATGAGCGCAGAGAGGAGAACTCTTCTTAAGGCTTATGGTGCTGAACTTGTTTTGACTCCGGGCAGCAAGGGTATGACAGGTGCCATAGAGAAGGCTAATGAGCTTAATCGAGAGATAGAAGGATCTGTTATCCTAGGGCAGTTTGATAATCCTTCGAATTCCGCTGCACACTATGATACGACAGGACCTGAGATCTGGGAACAGACTGATGGATGCGTCGATATATTTGTTGCGGGCGTAGGTACCGGCGGAACTATAACTGGTGTAGGTGAGTACTTAAAGAGCAGGAATCCTTCAGTGAAGGTGGTGGCTGTTGAGCCTTCTACAAGCGCTGTTTTATCGGGTGGCGAGAGCGGAAGTCACGGTATACAGGGTATAGGAGCCGGCTTCATACCTAAGGTTCTTAATCAGAATGTATATGATGAGGTTATAGCTGTGGATACTGAGGATTCGTACAAGGAGGGCAGGGATTTTGCTCTTACGGAAGGCATTCTTGTGGGTATATCATCAGGTGCTGCACTGAAGGCGGCTGAGGTGATTGCTAAGAGAACAGAGAATAAGGGGAAGACTATAGTCGTTCTGCTGCCTGATTCGGGTGACAGATACCTCTCAACACCATTGTTTAACTAAGGATTGATGTATGAAATATAAGAATATTCTATGTGCGCTGTTTTTGTTGATTATGATTGGCAGCTTGGGTGCTTGCAATAAAAAAAGCGAAGAAAAGGTGCTCGTTACCAGTGTAGAAGAATCTACAGAGGCAGTTAAGGAGGTTACACATACACAATCCTCTGTTGAAAAATCGACTGTCGAAGCAACCACTAAGGCAGAACCTGATATACCTCAGGTCGTGAAGCTTGATTATTCGAATCCTGATAACTGGATCTACTCTGGATATGAGAAGCAGTCTGAGGATAAGAAGCCTGTTGATGTATTCATCATAGCAGGTGAGGCTGATCTTGGAGATAAGTATGTTATGGATATGACTGAAGATGACAAGAAACTCCTAAGATGTGATGTTAATATTCAAAAAGGTGTATATGAAGACCGTGCAAGAGTATTTGCACCATATATCCCACAGATGGGACATGCAAGCTTCGGTCTTATGATGTCTGTAAGAGATGCCCTAGCAGACAGTGTATATGAGAATGTTAAGGCTTCTTTTGAATATTATCTTGAGCACCTGTCAGAGAACAGAAGCTTCATACTCGCAGGTTATTCTTATGGCGCCGAATTCGTCTACAGGCTGATAGAGGATTATATGGGCGATGAGGATCTGGAAGGAGCTATGGTTGTTGCATACGCTATCGGCTGGCCACTTGAGGTCTCAAGAGTTGAAGCTAACAATAATCTTATGCCAGCAAGAAGTATGCGTGATGTGGGCGTTATAGTGACATATGACTGTGAAGCCAAGGGTGTCGAATCGACCAATATATTTGACAGATATACTAAGTCTTATGTTATCAATCCGATCAACTGGAAGACTGATGAGACTTTGGCTTCGAATTATTCTAATCTTGGTTCGTGCTTCTTTGATGAAGATGGCAATATGATCAGAGAGGAGAAGGAACTCTGTGGCTGTTATGTAGAACCTAAGCGTGGTTCTCTTAAGGTGCAGGGGCTTACTGTGCAGGATTATCCGCCTAAGATAAGAGGTTTCCAGGAGGGCGCCTATCATGCTTATGATTATCAGCTTTTCTATAGGAATCTTCAGGAAAATGTTGCTGTAAGAGTGTTAACCTACATGGAATTGATAGATCCGAATTATACGGAGTGATTGGAGAAGATATATGATTTCTGTAAAAGATTCTTTGAAGTTTCGCGGAACATTTCGCTCTTATCAGGCGAGAGTACTTGATTCGGTAGATAAGTATATAGAAGATGGCAGGCTTCACATAGTGGCTGCGCCGGGTTCCGGTAAGACCACTCTTGGTATAGAAGTAATAGGGCGTATAGGACTTAATACTCTTATATTTGCGCCTTCTGTTACTATAAGAGAACAGTGGGCCTCTAGGATATGCGAAGCTTTCTTAGTCGATGGTATAGATAAGGATGAGCTCATATCTCAGAATCTTCGCGACCCTAAGCCTATAACTATAGCGACTTATCAAGCTCTTCACTCTGCTATGAGACGCTACAGCGGCAAGCTTGAAGAGGTGGAAGAAGATGTAGATGAAGACGGTAAGGTCATCAAGGATGAGACTGATGATTCGGCTGTAGTAGCCACAGAGAATGTTGATTTCTCTGGGTTTGATGTTGTGAAGACCATGAAGGCTGCGGGCGTTAAGGTCCTGTGCCTCGATGAGTGTCATCACTTAAGAAGTGAGTGGTGGAAGGCACTTGAGGAATTCAGAGACAAGATGGCTGACAAGGATATGAAGATCATAGCCCTGACCGCTACACCGCCTATAGATTCTACTGACGTTATGTGGAACCGCTATATCAATATGTGCGGTCCTATCGATGAGGAGATAACGATTCCTGAACTTGTGAAAGAAAAGAGCTTATGTCCTCATCAGGATTTTATATACTTTAATTATCCGACTAAGACTGAGCAGGCTGCGATCGATCAGTTCGAGGCTAATGCTAAGACTCTTCTTCAAAATGTCATGGCTGACAATAATCTTGCGGCTATCATAGCGTCTCATCCTGCTCTTAATGGTCGCATAGACGCTCAGAAGCTTCTTGATAATCCGCCGTATCTGTCCTCTCTTCTTATCTATCAGAAGGCTAAGGGCGGAAGAGTTCCTGCAGAACTCTTAAGGCTTCTTGGAACTAACGACCTGCCGGGGATGGATGAAGAGTGGCTAGAGTATCTTCTGCAGGGATTCTTGTATGATGATGTCGAGTCGTATCCACCTTGTGAGGAGTACAGAGAAGCTCTTATAAAGCACATCAAGTACTTAGGTCTTATAGAGAATAAGAGGGTGACGCTTATGATCAATCCTAAGCTTGAGAAGGAACTTGCTTCTTCTAAGGGAAAGTGTAAAAGTATCAGGGAGATTACTCTTGCTGAGTATTCTGTTCTTGGCAAGGGCCTAAGAGAGCTTATCTTAACTGATTTTATCAGGGAAAAAGAGATCAAGAAGGTAGGGCGCATGTCTGAGGATATAACCGACATCGGCGTCATACCTTTCTTCGAGATGCTTAGACGTGCGGCTTTAGAAGAGAAGCAGGATATAGACTTAGGCGTGTTGTGTGGTAAGGTGGTCATCATACCTGCGAGCGCGAAGGAGGCGCTGCTTTCTCTTCTTAAGCCTGAGTGGGAAGTAACATTTGGATCGGTTGGAGAGCTTTCTGAAGATGAATATGTGCGTGTATATGCCAAGGGCGATTCACACTTCCTAACAGGAGTTGTCACGCAGGTATTTACAGAAGGCCATATGCAAGTGTTGATAGGAACTAAGTCACTTCTTGGTGAAGGATGGGATTCTCCTTGCATCAACTCGCTCATACTTGCGAGCTTCGTGGGGTCTTTTATGCTCAGCAATCAGATGCGTGGAAGAGCCATAAGGATGTTCAAGGGTGACCCTGACAAAACAAGCAGTATATGGCACTTGGTTTGCGTGCGTCCTGCGGATAAGGATGGCGCTAAGAGCACTGATGACTATAAGCTTATGGTGAGGAGAATGGAACACTTCTTAGGGCTTCACTATGAGAAGGATGCCATAGAAAGTGGTATCGGGAGATTCTCCATCGTTAAGGAGCCATTTACTAAAGAGTGTACAGAAAACATAAATAAGACTATGCTTGCTATGTCGGCCGACAGGCTTGGCACAAGACAGAAGTGGGAGAGGGTTCTTGCTGATTATCAGAAGATGGAGACTGAAGAGGCGATCAGTGTCAATAACAGAAGGACTAATGATACTAAGTTCAAGAAGGAATCTTCAGGAGGAATATTAGGAAGTGTCGGTGGGGCTATCGGAACAGTCGGCGGTATGATCCTCGGAGGTCCGATAGGCCTGGCGGTTGGCGCTGTGTCCGCTGCTATCGGAGGTTTCAATGTATTTAAGATGAGGAAGGCTGCGAGATATAAGACAGAAGCAGGGCAGCTTCAGGGCTACGGCGATGGACTTCTTAAGGCTCTAAAGAACCTTGATATGGTTGAGAATAAGAGCAGTAAGGTGGTTATCAATTCGGGCGATTCGAGTGATGATAATTATGTGAGTCTCTATGGCGGCAGCCAGACTGATAAGCAGGTATTTGCCGATTGTGTGAGTGAGATGTTTGGTCCTGTGGATAATCCGAGGTATCTTCTCTATAATCCAAAGGGTGGAGATAATATGTACTATGCGGTTCCAGAGCGCTTCGGAAAGAAGAAGGAGGATGCTATGAGCTTCTATGAAGTTATGAAGGAATACATGGGCGATTATCAGCTTATATATACTCGTAACGAAGAAGGAAGAAAGAAGCTTCTTGAGGCCAGGGTAAAGACTAATAATCCGAAGTTTGTTTCGCAGAAGAGAAAGCAGGTTAAAAATGCGTTGTACTGAGCATGAGAAGTGGCTGATATGTATGCTTTGCGTGTTTGCTTTTTTGGCTGTGGCGATGCTCTTAGACAGAGGAAAGAGCGATACAGTCAAGGTAAGCGACGAGCACATGTGCTTTGATACCACTCTTAATATAACTCTTTATGTAAAAAAGGATGAAGAAAAGAATGCTAAGAAGATCATAAAAAAGTGCTTTGATAAAGTTGATTCTCTTGAGCATGTATTCTCTGCAACGAATGACGCGTCAGAGCTTTCCATGATGAATGCGACTGCTTATAAAAATCGCTTTAAAGCAAGTGATGAACTGTATAATATCATCATGCTTGCCAAGGAATATGACATGAAGACGAATCATGCTTTTGACATAAGTCTTGGAAGGCTTTCTGATCTGTGGGATATAAAGGGGGGGAGAACGACTCTTCCTTCGAATAAGGAAATCAAGGCTGCTCTTGAAAAAACAGGTATGTATAATATAGAGTGCAGTATGGGCTATGTGCTCTATCATGAGGATATCAAAGTGGATCTCGGAGCTATAGCAAAGGGTTATACTACTGATTGCCTCAAGACTCTGCTTCTTGAAGAGGGTATCAAAGAGGCAGTTGTGAACTTCGGAGGCAATGTGCTTGTAATAGGTGACAAGGATGGTAATGGTTACAATATAGGAATCAAGGATCCAAGGGGGGATGGTGTTAAGGCTTCGCTTAAGGTCAAGGATGCTTGTGTTGTAACATCAGGCGATTATGAGAGATATGTTATGATCAACGGTAAGAGATATCATCATATAATGGATAACACTACCGGTTATCCTTCCGATAATCTCGTCACAAGTGTGACTGTTGTCGGTGAGAACGGCGCTATATGTGATATACTCTCTACTGCGCTTTTTGTTATAGGCAAGGATGAAGGCCTCAAGTACATAAAGAACTTCGAAGGTTATGAAGTACTGTATATAATCGATGATGGAGGCATGTTTGAAAGTGAAGGATTTTCGAAGTATAGGTAAGATCCTTATACCTGTGATTATCATAGGTGTTCTTGTCCTTAGCCTGTATCTTATATACAGGCAGCAGAATCAAGAAGGTGTCTGTGTGAAGATATATAGTTATGATAAGCTTCTTGCTACATATGATCTGGATAAGTTGAATGGCACAAAGACCTATCGATATGAGACTTCTGAGGGGTATAATGTGATCACTATATCTAAGGATTGCGTTAAGGTGGTTGAGTGCGACTGCCCTGACAAGGTATGTATGCACAGTGGTAATGCGCTTAAGAGTCATATGCCTATAATATGTGCTCCGCATGGGTTATATATAGTTATCGAAGGAGAGGTATCAGAAAAAAATGATGCGATATCGTACTGAAAAAATAGCTTATATAGCTATGTTTACAGCTGTGTCTCTGGCGTTATACACTTTTGAAGGAAGCCTGCCTGTTCTTATACCGGTGCCTGGTGCTAAGCTGGGACTGTCTAACATAGTTATCATGTTCCTGGTATATAAGGGTATGAGGAAAGAGGCGTTCTTAACACTTATTATGAAGCTTGTGCTGTCGGTTTTGATCGCAGGACAGGTGGTTTCGCTTGTGTATGGGCTTTTTGGCGGTATCTTAGCTTACTTTGCAATGTGTCTTGTGAGCTTTATATACAGGAAAAAGGGCACTGTGATATGCGGTGTATTCTCTGCTATGATGCATAATATCGGACAGTGCATAGCCGCGTGGCTCATGGGGTTTAGGGGTCTTATCTTATACATGCCTTACCTTATGGTGATAGGTGCTGCAACAGGTGTATTTACAGGGCTTATATGCAGGTATATGCTTATGAAAATAAGGACGGTTCGTTAAGGCGTACTTGAATATAAATAGGATTTGTGATAGAATGGTAAAAGGGAAAAAGGGGATTTTTCACAGAGGAGGATTTATATGAGTGATAATCTGAAGTATATATGTCCCGTGTGTGGTGGAGACTTGACATTCAGCAGCGAAAAGCAGAAGATGCTTTGTGTATACTGTGATAATGAATTCTCGGTTGATGAGCTGTCTGCGAAGGATTATAAGCTTGAAGAAGAGAGAGAAGAAAAGCCTATTGCACAGTGGGAAGAATCAGATATAGAAGGTATGAGGATATATCACTGTTCACACTGTGGCGCTTCTGTTGAAGGCGCTGAGACAATTGGTGCTATGACATGTCCTTATTGTGATACACCTATGGTTATCGTTGATAATATGAGCGGCGGAAGAAAGCCTGAACGAATCATACCTTTTAAAGTTGATAAGGGCGCAGCTAAAGGAAAGTTGGAGGCTTTCTGTAAAGGAAAGAAGCTTCTGCCTGATTCTTTTTTGGCAAATCATCGTGTGGAATCAATCAAGGGTATGTATGTACCTTTCTGGCTTTTTGATTGTGAAACTAGTTCGAGGTTCATGTTTGACTGTACCACTTCTAGCAGTCATACATCAGGAGATTATAGGATTACAGAGACTAAGCACTATGATGTTAAGATATCGGGTAACATAGCATTTGACAATGTTCCTGTTGATGGTTCTGAGAAGATGGATGATACATATATGCAGTCCATAGAGCCTTTTGATTACAGTGAGATGGTTGATTTCCAGTCTGCTTACCTTGCGGGTTATATAGCTGATCGCTATGATGTGGATGACGAGAAGGCTTGTATCGTTGCGGATATGCGTATCAAGAATAGTGTTGAGGCGGAATTCAAGAGAGCTGCTTCTAAGGATCATAGGTATTCTACTTGTTCTCAGAAATCAAAGGATATCAGTGTGAATTATGTCAATAAGGCTGAATATGCCATGCTTCCTGTATGGATCATGACTACTGTTTATAACGGCAAGAGCTATCCTTTCATCATGAATGGTCAGACCGGTAAGTTCGTCGGTAAGCTGCCGATAGATGAAGGTAAGAAGAAAAAGTTCTTCTGGCGCACAACGTGGATAACTACACTTATAGGTGCTGTTATCGGTATTGTCGCTTATATTATGTAGGAGGGTTTTATGAAGAAGTATACGAGAATTCTTGTTTTGCTTATGGCGCTTGCTTTTTTTGTAAGCGGATTTGGTATAGATGCATATGCTTATTCAACTGCCGAAAAGCCTGATAATAAGCGTGTTGTGGATGACGCAGATCTTCTTAGTTCTTCTGAAGAGGAAGCTCTTGACAGAAGATGTGAGACTCTTAGTGAGAAGTATAAGGTTGACCTTGTTATAGTTTTTAAGGATGAACCTGTTAGTTCGCGAGGCGTTGTGGATGACGCTGATATGTTCTTTGAGGGCAACGGCTATGGATATACCTCTGCACAGAATGGTATAGAGTTATATGTGAATATGTATGCAAGAGATATATGCATAAGCACTATGGGCAACTGTGTTAATGATGTGTTCACGGATTATGGTGCATATTATATTCAGTCGGCTATCACATCATATCTTAGCAACAAAAACTACTATAAGGCAGCTGATAGGTTCCTTGATCTGTGTGATGAATTCCTTGATCAGGGAGTGAATAAGGGTAAGGCTTATAGTGAAGATAATAAGTACATGACTAAAGCCGAACTTAAGGCGAGAAAGATTGCAAGGGTAGTCCGTTCTTTCGGTATAGTGATTGTGTTCTTTCTCATAGGTCTCATCATAGCAGGTGTTAAGCAGGCTAGTATGGTTGGCCAGATGAATACTATTAATTCGGTTTATGATGCTGAAGGATATGAAGATGGCGGCCTTAAGGTCACTCATTCGGATCATAAGTATACAAGAACTACTACGTCAAGAACATATATAGGATCGTCTTCGTCAAGCGGCGGTGGTGGTCGAAGCAGTTCGGGTGGTGGTCATTACTCGAGTGGTGGTGGTTATCATGGTGGATCGCATGGTAAATTCTAAAGAAAAAACAGGAGGAAACAGAACATGAAAACGGATGTTCCGTCAATATTTGGAAGTATGGTCTTCAACGACCAGGTTATGAAGGACAGACTTCCTAAGGATATATATAAGGCTTTGAAGAGAACTATGGAGATGGGTAAGCATCTCGATCTCGATGTGGCCAATGTTGTTGCATCAGCTATGAAGGAGTGGGCTGTAGAGAATGGCGCTACTCACTTCACTCACTGGTTCCAGCCTATGACTGGTATAACTGCTGAGAAGCATGACAGCTTTATCTCACCTGAGGGCAGCGGTAAGGTCATCATGGAATTCTCCGGCAAGGAACTTGTAAAGGGCGAGTCTGATGCTTCGTCCTTCCCTTCTGGTGGACTTAGAGCTACATTTGAGGCAAGAGGCTATACGGCGTGGGATCCTTCTTCTTATGCCTTTTTGAAGGATGGAAGCTTGTGTATACCAACTGCTTTCTGTTCTTACGGCGGTGAGGCACTTGATAAGAAGACTCCTCTGCTTCGTTCTATGCAGGCTATAGATAAGCAGGCTAAGAGAATCTTGAAGCTCTTTGGTCAGGATGATGTTAAGAGGGTTACCACAACTGTTGGTGCAGAACAGGAATACTTCCTCATCGACAAGAAGGTGTGGGAGGAAAGACCTGACCTTATATATTGCGGACGTACTTTATTTGGCTGCAAGCCTCCTAAGGGGCAGGACCTCGAGGATCACTACTTCGGTGCTATTAAGCCAAGAGTATCTGCTTTTATGAAGGAACTCGATGAGGAACTCTGGAAGCTTGGAATCCTTGCGAAGACCAAGCATAATGAGGTTGCTCCTGCACAGCA
>DOVJ01000113.1 GCA_003520145.1 Eubacterium sp. | reverse complement strand
GGAAGAAGAAGATCCTGCTTACCTTCGCGTGCAAACACATATACATCCTTAGCGCCTGTCTCGTAGACATCTTTAAGGACACCCACTTTGTTACCAGACTCATCATAAGCCACCAGGCCTATCAGATCGCCTATGTAATTCTCGTCTTCGCCAAGAGGCGTCGCATCACTCCTATGGATCATAAGGTCGTAGCCCTGGAACTTAATCATGTCTTCAGGCGTGTCTATGCCCTTAAGTTTCACTATTGCAAGTCCTTTAAAATACTTCACCTGCTCCACTTCTGTGGCTATTCTCTTATCGCCCTTCTCAAGATATACTTCCTTAAGTTCATCATATCTGTCAAGGTCCGAGGTTGTCGGATATACTTTCACTTCTCCATGTATGCCGTGAGGTTTCTGAAGAACCCCGACTCTTAAGTATTCAACCATAGTAACTCCTGTTAATCCTTCAAGTCTCGCACCGCGAGACTTGCACGCTGGAATAAAACTATTATAACCTCGGAAAAAGGTTCCGAGGTTATAATTACATAATGTTAACAACAACTTTCTTGTTTTCTTTGACAGCCACTGCTTTAACCATAGCTCTGATTGACTTAGCAATCCTGCCTTGTTTTCCGATTACTTTACCTATGTCGCCAGGAGCAACCTTAAGTTCGATAATCGTAATCTTATCCTTAACAATCTCGTTAACAACAACCTCATCAGGATGATCAACCAATGCTTTAGCAATTACTTCAACTAATTGTTTCATATAGATACACCTCCCAATGATTACTTAACGATACCTGCGTTCTTGAAGATCTTGTTAACAACCTCTGTAGGCTGAGCACCGTTAGAAAGCCACTTCTTAGCAGCCTCTTCGTTAACAGTGAAAGAACTTGGTTCATTGTTAGGATTATAAGTTCCGATTTCCTCTATGAATCTACCGTTTCTTGGTGATCTCTCATCAGCAACTACGATTCTGTATATAGGATTCTTCTTCTGTCCCAATCTCTTTAATCTAATCTTTACCACTTTTTTCACCTCCTTAGATTATTGTATATATGTCAAAGGATATTATCCATTGTCACCATTGATTAAAAGAGCTTTCCGAAAGGAAGCTTGAAACCGCCTCTGCCCTTCTTGTTCATCTGCCCCATCATGTTAGGCATCATCTTCATGAGCTGCTTCATCTGATCGAACTGCTTCATAAGACGGTTAACTTCTACTATGTCGACGCCTGCACCAGCAGCAATCCTCTTCTTTCTCGAAGGATTGATAAGTGACGGCTTAGCGCGCTCCTCCTTAGTCATAGAGAGTATTATCGCCTCAACTCTCTTTAAGTTGCTCTCAGCGCCTGTTGTATCAAGCCCTGTTGTATCGACATCAGCCACGCCCATACTAGGAAGCATATCCATAACTGATGATATACCGCCCATATTACGGATCTGCTGCATCTGATCAAGATAATCGTTGAAGTCAAATTCAGCCTTCTTAAGCTTAGCTTCCATCTCTTTGGCTTTCTGCTCATCGATCTGGTTCTCAACCTTCTCGATAAGTGAGAGCACATCGCCCATACCTAAGATTCTCGAAGCCATACGATCTGGGTGGAATGGCTCAAGGTCACTCAACTTCTCGCCCATACCTACATACAGTATCGGCTTTCCTGTCACAGACTTAATAGAAAGCGCTGCACCACCTCTGGTATCGCCATCAAGCTTAGTAAGTATGACACCGTCTATACCGATCTTAGAATTGAAATTCTCAGATACATTGACCGCATCCTGACCGGTCATCGCGTCAACCACGAGGATTGATGCTGTTATAGGAAGAGCCGCCTTGATATTCTCAAGCTCGGTCATCATGTCCTCATCTACATGAAGACGACCGGCAGTATCAAGAATCACTACGTTATGTCCATTCTTCTTGGCATGCTCATAAGAAGCTTTAGCTATATCTACAGGATTCACGCGGTCTCCCATCGTGAAGGATTCCACTTTCATCTTAGCAGCGTTGATCTCGAGCTGCTTAATAGCCGCAGGTCTGTAGATATCACATGCAACCAAAAGTGGCTTCCTACCGCTTGCCTTGAACTTGCCGGCAAGCTTCGCAGCAGTCGTTGTCTTACCTGCACCCTGAAGACCCATCATCATGATGATAGAAACCTCAGAAGGCGGCAACAGATTGATCTGTGTTATCTCAGAACCCATAAGAGTAACAAGTTCCTCGTTAACGATCTTGATAACCATCTGTCCCGGATTAAGACCGTTGAGCACATCCTGACCAACAGCTCTCTCCTGCACATTCTTGACAAATGTCTTGACAACCTTGAAGTTAACATCTGCCTCAAGAAGTGCCATCTTAACTTCCTTCATAGCGGCCTTAACATCATCTTCTGACAGACGACCCTTGCCTCTTAGGTTTTTGAATATATTCTGAAATTTAGATGTTAAACTATCAAATGCCATCCGATCCTCCCCGATCACAGCTGTGCCAATATCTCATCGGCAATTATCCTGACATTATCTACGTGAGCTTTAAGTCCGTCCGAAGAAAAACTCTCAGCTTCACATCTTATCTTCTCTATCTTAAGCTTGGTGGCCTCAAAAACCTCCATCATATGAAGTTTGCTCTCATAACCCTCAAGTATGCCATCAATCCTCCTTATGAGGTCATGCACACTCTGTCTGGTCTTATCATGCATAAGAGCTATCTCCGATATGGATATGTCTTCATTTACAAAAGAATCATAGATTTCTCTCTGATGATCCGTAAGCAATTCACCGTAAAAATCAAATAACATCGAACGATGATAAGCTTTCTCTATATCATTCATAATATCACCACCTCATCCATGATACAACATACAAAAAAGCCTGTCAAGTATTTTTTCTTGACAGGCCAGATTTTTTTTGTTCTTATTTTAGTACTAAATTCTCTTTCTTCTTGTAACCATAATTGCTGCACCTGAAGCGCAAAGAATCATGATGAAGAACATAACCGAAGCATTATCTCCAGTCTTAGGAGCTGTAGTACCTGAATTAGTGTTATTAGAAACAGTATTTCCTGATGTATTATTATCATCAGCACCAGCAGACTTCACAACTTCGAATTCTATATCCAAGCTGCCATCATCGAATACTACAGTAAGTGTGTGCATGCCTTCTGCAAGAGATTCAAGTGCAGATTTCTTAACAGTAAGTATAAGGCTTCCTGCTTCCTTCTCATATTCATCTTCCGAAAGTGCAACTCCATCCATAGCTGCAGTTGCAAACTTACCAAAGGTAAGATCGTCATCTGCACTTCTGTGAACTCTTACTGTGAATCCATCTTCACCCTCAGTATAAGTCAATACTGAATCAGGATCTACTTCATATGTAACTTCCTGCTCTCCAGGACCTTCTGGTTCCTCGTTAGTACTTGATCCATATGCCATATAGAACAGATGTGTATCTGTTGTACCCTTTGTGATCACATGCTCACCTGCTGTGAGATCTATAGTAAATATACCATCTTCAGGTATATCATACTTAACATCATCCACCTTAACAGTATGTGAAGCAGCTGCATTGAATACAAGTGTGAGCGTTCCATCAACAGCAGGACTTACAGTGATAGATGTCTTAGATTCCATCTTGATAGCCTGTGTGAAATCCTTATCATCATAGCTTCTGCTTATTTTCTTAAGATTACTGTCAGCTCCGACAACAACATAATCATTACCGGCAAGACCGCTCTCTGTAACATTGTACTCGAATACTGATTCAAGTTCCTGATCTCCACCTTGTTCGCCACCTGGCTCTTCACCTGGCTTTTCACCTGGCTCTTCACCCGGCTCTTCACCTGGTTCTTCACCTGGTTCTCCACCCTGACCATCTGTTATCTCAAACTTAAGCTCGTTTATGGTAATTTCCTTGAAAGTACCAAGAGCACCATTCTTACCAGGCTGGAAGTTCTCAGCCTGTACATAATATGTACCCGGCTCAAGTACCACACTACCGCTTGCATAAAGCACTCTGACACCCTTATCGTTAACAATAAGACCTGTCGAAAGAGCTGTATCGCTTGAGTAGGTAGCTGTTACCTTAGCAGCCTTTGTAAGCTCAAATGAGTATGGAGCCTTGTTTATCTTACCAGGAGTAAGTGTAACATCCTCAGAAACTGTTGTTGCCTGAACATTCCATGGAAGGAATTCCTTAGCTGCAGCATCAGCACAATTAAGTGCACCTGCATTCTGACAGACATTAGATACCACATCGTTAAGATCCTCATCAAGAAGATAATTACCTGATGGAATATATGAAAGATTCGAATCTGTATCAAACTTGCTGTAATCTATGTTGTTACCTGAATCTTTGCACTCATTGGCAACAATTGCATCCTTTGAATCAACTATTGTACCCGGCTTGCTTGACTGTATGCAGCTTGCAAAGCCATCGTTGTAACTCTTTACAGCACCAGACTTAACATCCTGTGGTGCCTTACACATATAGAACTGGTTATATTCAGAGAATATATATGCATTTGCACGTGTGTTCATAGCATAATCAGTCTGTCCGAATACATAATTGTTATACATATGAACGTTAGCCTGACGACAAAGTGGGAATCTCGAAGCCACCATATACAGAAGGTTATGGTGATATGTGAGATTGAACTGCATATTGTCATCAGATGCACCTACAAGACATGTCTTATGGCAGTTTTCAAAGTAGTTATAAGCAACTGTAAGATACTGACCTCTCTTGAAGTCACATGAGCCATCGCCCTCAGCCTTATCAGATTCAGTAGTTTTAGTTTTAGTAAAGCTGCCATGATAGAATGAGTTGTTATGTATCCAGCATCTCTCTACGCTTGCAGTAAGCTTTCCACCAGACTGCTCACCTTCCATACCAACAGCATCCTCAGGAGTGTTAGTGAAAGTTAAGTTTCTTACTTCGAAGCTCTTACCATAATCAGGAGCGCTTGAATCACATATGAAGTGGAAGCCCCAACCATCGACAACAGCATCTTCACCGATACCTTCGATTGTTACATCCTTAGCAGCTCTCATACGAGCCATACCACCCTGATCCTTAGTGTTACCACCGTTCTGTGTAGAACCATAAGCAGTAAGACCATTGATAAGCGGTGTGCTTGAAGGATCTGTCACATCTGTAAGATTATGAACAGCACCTACTATTCTTACAACAAGCGGTCTACCTTCATCAGCAAGCTTCTTAAGGATATCCTTATTGCCATTATTAGCCTTACCTGATGAGTTAAGGATGTTACCGATACCGGTAACAGTTACGTCATCTGCAGATGTAACACTAACAGTGTTCTTAGTATCATCGGTAACATAGAGGACTATCGCATTGTCCTTCAATGTACCATCGTCGTTATATGCACCGACACCAGATGTATAATTAAAGTGTGCATATCCGGATCTGTCATATGCAGATACCTCAACGCTGGCAACTATTGAACTATCTTCAAGTTCTACAGTCACTTCATGCTCACCTGCAGGTACACCTGGGATATCTATCCTTACCCTGCCATCCATATATCTGACAAGATACTCCATATCCTCGTCAGAAAGGACATTGACTGTGTCACCATTCTTCCAGCTGACACTCTTTACGGAATCAGCCGAAGCATTTTCAATAACCAGCTGAACCGATTCATTCTTTCCGGTTATCGTATACTGAGGAGCCGCACTATAGCCCTTAACCGGACGAACACCTGTCTTAAAAACAGCTGTAGCGATAAGCACCAGCACCAGCATAGCGCTCACAAGACGTCTTGTTTTTACGTTCATATAAAACCTCCTTGTTTTTTATAGTTTATCAACAATCTCTCTGTGAACCTTGCGATAAAAGAAAACAGAAAGAATAACTGATGCTATTTCTGCGATTGGAAATGACCACCATACATAGTTGACATTACCAAGCAAAGACAACAGATACGCAGCCGGTATAAGGATCACAAGCTGTCGTCCCACTGATATGATCAGCGAGTATATGCTCTTCGAGAAAGCCTGAAACACAGATCCCATTGCTATACACAAGCCCGCAAAGGGGAAGGACAAACACATGGTGCGAAGTGCAACCTTGCCCATATCCATCATCTTGTCTGATGCATTGAACATCTTAAGCAACACATCAGGAATAGTTTCAAATATAACTAGACCCACTAACATAACGCCCACAGCGAGCATCATGGCGAACTCTAGGGCTTCTCTTATCCTTTCCTTATTCCTTGCGCCATAGTTATAGGCTAGAACTGGTATCAGTCCGTTATTAAGACCGAAAACCGGCATGAAGAAGAAACTCTGCAGTTTGAAGTATACACCAAATACCGCCGTCGCTGTAGCGGTAAAAGTTAGAAGTATCCTGTTCATGAGGTAAGTCATAACAGAACCTATACTCATCATAAGTATCGATGGAATACCAACCACATATATAATCTTAATGATCTTAAGATCAGGCTTGAACATTCCCTTAAGGCTAAGCTTTATCTCTTTGTTAAACTTTATGTTGAGGATAAGACCTATACATGCAGCAGCAAACTGTCCTATGACAGTTGCTATAGCTGCACCCTTAACTTCAAGTCTCGGGAAACCGAAGTATCCAAATATGAGTATCGGGTCCATAATGATATTCACGATAGCGCCGCTCATCTGAGAGATCATGCTGTACAGAGTATTACCTGTAGACTGCAGAAGTCTCTCAAACATCATCTGGAAGAATAGTCCCAGAGAAAAACAGCAACATATACTAAGATAGTCAACTCCATATGACACTATCTGCTCATGACTTGTCTGAGTCAGGAAAAAAGGCTTAACAGCGAAGATTCCCAAGCCCAAAAAAACAAAATAACTGATAAGCGTAAGGAACAAGCCGTTATCAGCAGCAGCGTTGGCTCTGTCAAACTTCTTTTCTCCAAGCGCCTTGGACAAAAGAGCATTCACACCAACACCGGTTCCAGAGCCCAAAGATATCATAAGAGTCTGCAACGGAAATGACAGGGAAACCGCGTTCAACGCATTCTCATTAATCTTTGCCACAAATATACTGTCGACGATGTTATACAGAGCCTGAACAAGCATCGATATCATCATCGGCAGTGCCATTGACAAGATCAGCTTCTTGATGGGCAAAACACCCATCTTATTCTCTTTTACTTCCAATCCCATACTCCTATTCTTTACAAACTTGGCTTAACAGCCTTAGGAGCAAATCCTTCTTTGCGAAGCTTCTCTATGATCTCGTTCTTATGCTCATGACCGAATGCTTCTATAGTGATACGAAGCTCAACGGCAGCATTACGATTGGTACTTACAAACTGATTGTGCTCAAGCTTGATAACATTACCCTTTTCAGCAGCTATAACCTGTGCAACTCTTACAAGTTCACCTGGCTTATCCGGAAGAAGAACAGATACAGTGAAGATTCTGTCTCTTGCTATAAGTCCATGCTGAACTATAGACGACATAGTTATAACATCCATGTTACCGCCGCTTAAGATAGATACGATCTTCTTATCCTTATCCTTGATATGCTTAACTGCTGCAGCAGTAAGAAGTCCTGAGTTTTCTACTACCATCTTATGATTCTCAACCATGTCAAGGAAAGCAACTATAAGCTCTGAATCCTCAACAGTGATTATATCATCAAGATTCTCCTGAAGATATGGGAAAAGAAGATTACCAGGAGTCTTAACAGCAGTACCGTCAGCTATTGTATTAACTGTAGGAAGTGTAACCACCTTACCAGCTCTGAATGATTCCTGAAGACAGTTAGCGCCTGCAGGTTCAACACCTATGACCTTGATACTTGGATTAAGCATCTTAGCGAGAGTAGATACACCTGTAGCAAGTCCGCCACCGCCGATAGGTACAAGTATATAATCAACAGTAGGAAGTTCCTTGATGATCTCCATAGCTATAGAACCCTGTCCTGTAGCTACATCGAGGTCGTTAAAAGGATGTATAAAAGTATACCCATGCTCCTTAGCAAGCTTCATAGCATATTCACAAGCCTCGTCATATACATTGCCATACAGAACAACCTCAGCGCCGTAGCTCTTAGTACGATTGACCTTGATAAGAGGTGTGGTAGTTGGCATAACGATAACAGCCTTGCAGCCATATATCTTGGCAGCATAAGCCACGCCCTGCGCATGGTTACCCGCAGAAGCTGTTATGAGTCCTTTACTTCTCTCTTCATCGCTCAGAGTGCTTATCTTATAGTAAGCGCCTCTTACCTTATATGCACCTGTATACTGCATGTTCTCTGGCTTGAAGTATACCTTGTTGCCGCTCTGGGCACTGAAAAACTCGCTATATACGAGATTAGTTGAATTAGTGACCTCTTTTACCTTCTCTGAAGCTTCTTCAAATTTCTGTAAAGTCATCTTTTCCATGATAAAAACCTTCTTTTTAAAATATTCCCTTTAATTATATCATCTCTTCATCCTTTGTCAAGCCTTCGCCCTCGGTTTCGTCAGCTATTTCTTCTGCCGATGGTTTCTCAAAAAGCGCCTTGACAAATGTATCAGAATCAAACTTCTGAAGATCGCTTATTTTCTCGCCTACGCCTATGTACTTAACAGGAATTCCGTATTCAGCCTGGATTGCTATAGCTATACCACCCTTCGCAGTTCCGTCCATCTTAGTTAGGATTATACCTGTTATATCAGCAACCTCCTTGAATTCACGAAGCTGCGCAAGACCGTTCTGACCTGTAGTCGCATCGATGACTATGAAGTTTTCCCTGTGTACATCAGGGCATTCTCTCTCGATTATACGGTTGATCTTCTTAAGCTCATCCATGAGATTCTTCTTGTTATGAAGTCTTCCGGCAGTATCGCATAGAAGTATATCCGTGCCCCTTGAGTTAAATGCTTTGACTGCGTCATATACTACGGCAGCAGGGTCAGATCCTTCGCTCTGTGCGATTATATCTGTATTACTTCTATTCGCCCACTCAACAAGCTGATCGATAGCAGCAGCTCTGAAGGTATCGGCAGCAGCCATCAGGACCTTCTTACCGTTATTCTTATAGATGCTTGCAAGCTTACCTATGGATGTAGTCTTACCTACACCATTAACACCGATCACAAGGATGACAGACTTCTGATTTTCAAAATCATAGGCGTTCTCTCCGAGATCCATCCTTGCTTTAATTGATTCTATAAGAACCTGCTTACACTCATCGACTTTCTTTATCTTCTGCTCCTTAACACTATTCTTGATATCATCAAGAATAGCTTCAGTAGTATTGACACCGATATCTCCCATGATCAGAAGTTCTTCAAGTTCTTCATAAAAATCATCATCTATCTGATTAAAACCTGAAAAAAGCGAATCAAGTCCCGATACGATATTTGCTCTTGTTTTTGTAAGACCTTTAAAAAGCTTACCAAAAAGTCCCATATTACCTCCTCTAGCTTATCGCCTTCTCATCCATAAGATCAACAGATACAAGGGTTGATACACCCTTCTCCTGCATAGTTATACCATAGAGTCTGTCAGCCTGTGCCATAGTACCTCTTCTGTGAGTGATAACGATAAACTGTGTATACTTAGTTAACTTATGAAGATACTGCGCATATCTTCCGACGTTCGAATCATCAAGAGCTGCCTCTATCTCATCGAGAAGACAGAAAGGCGACGGCTTAAGATTCTGGATGGCAAAGAGAAGCGCGATAGCAGTAAGAGCCTTCTCACCACCCGATAACTGCATCATATTCTGAAGTTTCTTTCCAGGCGGCTGCGATATGATCCTTATGCCAGCCTCAAGGACATCGACCTCTTCATCGAGTTCTATCTCGCCCTTTCCACCGCCAAAGAGTTCCTTGAACACCTTGTCGAATTCCACTCTGATCTCTTCTAACTTCTGAACAAACTGCTTTCTCATGCCTTCATCAAGTTCAGCTATGATCTTAACAAGCTCCTGCTCAGATGCCACAAGATCATCGCGCTGTCCTGTAAGGAATATGAATCTTTCGTTCACTTCCTTAAACTGCTCTATAGCATTGACATTAACGCTTCCCAAAGCCTTGATGCTGTTCTTTATAGCGTTGAGCTTTTTCTTGATAACATCAATCGATGTAAGCTCTTCATCTCTTAATTCCTTGGCAACATTGAGAGTCAGTTCATATTCTTCCCACATATAATTATGAAGCTCTTCGCCAGAATCGATGATTTTCTCAAGTCTGTTTGATAACTTGTATTCATCCTTCTCAAGGTCGCTGATAGCACTGTTTGCAGTCTCACGCTTATCATAGACAGACTTTTCTTCTTTCGAGAGGACTTCCTTCTCAGCTTTGAGTTCCTCTATCTTCTTCTTAGTATCAGCTATGATATTCTTATAATCCTCGATATCGCTCTTAAGTTTTTCGATTTCCTCTTCCTTCTTCTTTATAGCCTCAAGCACATCCTCTTTTCTATCAGCCATAGAATCCAAAGAAGCGATTATATCGTCGTATTCCTCCCTCACACGCTCAACATTTACCCGAGCAAACTCAAGCTGCTGAGTAAGAGACGCCATAGACATGTTAAGAGATTCAAGCTTATCCTTATTCTCTTCGAGTTCATCCTTCTCATCACTTATAAGGAACGAAAGCGATCCAGTCTCTTCGCCTATCTCATCATTCTTCTTATCAAGCGCCTTAACAGCTTCGCTTGTCTCTACGATAGAGGCATTGATCTCGTCTATCTCATCGTTGATAGCAAGATTTTCTTTCTTACTCTCGTTGTATTCGTTATCGATGTCGGAAAGCTTATCCTCGATCTGCTTCTTCTGCATAACGATAGTATTGAGATCAAGTTCTTTCGAATTAATGATTCTGTTATTGTCCTCGAGTTCCTCACGGACATTGGCAAGTTCCTGACGAAGGTCAGATAGCTTTCTTCTGCTGTTTTCAAGGACTTCTTCCGCCTTCTTAATAGCATCTGTGAGTTCATCAAGCTCTCTCTTACGACCAAGAAGATTACTAGAGTTCCTGAAAGCACCACCCGAGAGCGAACCACCAGGATTGAGCTGTTCACCATCAAGCGTGACGATTCTTAAGCTCTGATTATACTTCTTCTGAAGTCTGATAGCATTATCAATCTCATCACATATAACTATTCTGCCAAGTAAAAATGATACGAGGTCCCTGTACACTGTGTCGCAATCAACAAGGCTTGAAGCAAGTCCAAGCACGCCTGTCTCCGAAAGTACAGCCTCCTTATCAAACTTTGATGGCTTAACCGAATCTATCGGAAGGAAAGTAGCTCTACCAAGCTTATTTTCCTTCAGATATAGGATTATCTTCTTAGCAGTATCTGTATCATCTGTAACTATGTTCTGAATAGAACCGCCAAGGGCAATCTCAAGAGCCACTTCATACTTCTTATCAACATGTATGATATCGGCAACTACACCACGAACCTTAGAATTCTTGAGTTCCATGACCTTCTTGATACTGTTATTATATCCATCATAACGCTCAGAGAGGTTTCTTAACGATTCATATCGCGAATTACTAACATGAACATCCTTCTGTGCCTTGTCTATAGAGATATTCATATCTCCTATAGCGCCTCTGACTCTGGTTATCTCGTTCTCAAGTTCCTTATTGGTTACCTTAAGTTCCTCTATATCTCTTTCATAGACTTCTTCTTTGGCCTTTAGGCTATTAAGTTCATCCTGAAGTCCCTGCTGATCACTCTTGCCCTTTATGAGCTTTGAATTGAGTGCAGCCTTACGGATATTGATCTGCTCAAGAGTTGCCTCGAATCTCTGAAGCTTGCTCTTATGTTCAGCTTTCTCATTCATGATGTTGATGAGTTCAGCTTTCATGCCTTCAAGTTTGGCTTCTTTCTCTCTTATGCTATCCTGCATAACAGATATCTTTGCCGTAGCATTTTCAATAGCCTTAGCAAGCTTATCAGAATCTTCTTTCTTAGATTCATATTCCTTCTCATAAGAGCCAAGTTCCTTTTCCTTGGCATCCTTCTGAACAAGAAGACTTTCTCTTCTTTCTTTTATATGAGCATCATTAACCCTTGCTGTGTTGATCTGCTCATTGATTATATCTATTCTTCCGAGGCTGTTATTAAGAGCGATATTGTTATCATTAAGAGAAGACATATTCTCTTCATAAGCCTCACCATTCAACCTTATACGCTCTTCGTATTCATCGAAGGCTTCCTTATATTCCTCGACCTTACCTCGCTCCTCATCAAGATGACCTCTTACGATACCCAGGTTAGCATTGAGTTCATCTTCCTCTTTCTTGAGTCTCTCAGCCTCTATGAGGAACATATTCACATCATAGCGCTTCTGCTCATCTTTTAACTTAAGGTACTCCTTCGCCTTCTCAGACTCTCTCTCAAGAGGACCTACCTGATGCTCAAGCTCGCCTATGATATCATTCACTCTGACAAGATTAGCTCTCTGAGTATCAAGATTCTTGATAGCGCTAGCTTTTCTCTTCTTGAACTTAACGATACCTGCCGCCTCATCAAAGAGCTCACGACGTTCTTCAGGCTTACCACTAAGAATCTTATCGATCTGGCCCTGACCTATGATAGAATAGCCTTCCTTACCGATACCAGTATCGTAAAAAAGCTCGTTGATATCCTTAAGTCTGCAATCAGAACCATTGATCTTATACTCGCTTTCACCAGAGCGATAGACCTTACGGCTTACCGTAACCTCATCATAAGCGATATTAAGCGCCTTATCTGAATTATCCAAAGTTATGGCAACATAAGCAAAACCAAGAGGCTTCCTGTTCTGTGTACCGGCGAATATAACATCCTCCATCTTAGAACCACGAAGCTGCTTGGCACTCTGCTCACCCAGAACCCATCTCACGGCATCAGCAACATTACTCTTACCGGAGCCATTAGGTCCTACGATACCCGTTATACCATTATGAAAATCAAAAACTATCTTATTGGCGAAGGACTTAAAGCCCTGCACCTCTATACTTTTCAAATACATCTAAAAACCTCGTTAGTTTATGGCTCTATCCTGTCTATAAGCTCCAAAGCCGCCTTCTCACAGGCACGTTTCTTACTCTTGTCGCTCACAACAGCAAAAAGACCATCATCTATATAACAGCGCATAACATATACGCGCTCTATCCCTTCTCCCTCTTCCCTCACACACTCATACACAGGAGTCTTCTTATAGAGCTTCTGAGCCAGATTCTGCACATAAGTCTTAGGGTCATGAATCTTCTTTTCACGCTCACCCTTAAGAATATACTCATATACAAATGCTTTGGCAGCCTCGAATCCACCGTCTATATATATAGCTCCTATAACTGCCTCAACAGCGTCCGATACAATCGAAGGCTTCTTTCTGCCGCCATTTTTCTCTTCACCAACGCCAAGATACAGGTACTCAGGCAGACCAAACTTAAGGGCGCAATCGTAGAGTGCCCCCTCACAGACTAAAGATGCCCTGTAAGAACTCATACTGCCTTCTCTGTCATCAGGCCTCGTCATATATATATATTCACTAGATACGTTCTCAAGTACAGCATCGCCTAAGAATTCAAGCCTCTCGTTACAACGGCTTACGTCCCTGTAGTGTTCTGATGCATAGGAACTGTGAATAAGTGCATTGTACAAGCACTCAATATGTTTGAATTCATATCCTATGTTCTTCTGAAAATCATAAACCTCTCCAGGAACAACAGGATACATCGATTTGTAAGCATCCCAATCCATACGTCTACCTAAAAATCAGGGACCGTTAAATAACAGCCCCCTTTTTGTTATTACTATGCTGCTAGCCAATACAAAAGGCTGTAAAAAACTATCACAAGGACGATTCGCAAGATTTCGTCATACTTTTGCAGGCTGGCGCAAGTGCGGGCGAACTGTTTGCCTAAAAAACCACTGCTTGCAATCATAGGATAATAAAAGCCGATAATGTGTGCTTGCACACAATTATTGGCTTTTTATTATCCGTGTGACTGCGAAGCAGTCGCGCCCCACACATCGA
>DOVJ01000070.1 GCA_003520145.1 Eubacterium sp. | reverse complement strand
GCGAAAAGATAGAAATCTTGACGTGTCCTGATGATCATTTTTTACACTTATACTTACTCTTCTGTCTTAATTGTCTGTGCTACTGCACTTGCATCGGCAGTTGAAAGTCCGCTTACATTGATGTTCTTGTTAACCTTTGCATCATATGTGTTGGCTCTCATGATCTCTGTGATATCAAGTCCGGTTGTTTCCTTAACTGACTCTATGGTCTTAGCAAGGAGTGTTGGAACATAATCACCCATCTGTGATACGCCTGAACCACCGTTGCCACCGTCGATGATTGTTACCTTATCGATAGACTTGAGTGGCTCTGCAACCGCTCTTGCCATCTCCGGCAAAGCGTTGACGATCATCTCCATCATAGCAGCCTGGCCGTATCTCTTCATGGCCTCTGCCTTTTTCTCGAGTGCCTCAGCTTCAGCAATACCCTTAGCCTCTATAGCACGAGCCTCAGCTTCACCGAGCTTTCTGATACCTTCAGCTTCCTGTGTCTTAGCATACATCTCAGCATCTGCCTGAATCTTCTTAGCTTCAGCAGCCTTCTGCTTCTCGAACATCTCAGCTTCAGCAGCCTTCTGTCTCTGGAAGAGTTCAGCCTCAGCAGCTCTTTCTCTCTCGAAGAGCTTAGCTTCAGCTTCCTGCTGGGTTGCGAACTTAGCAGCTTCAGCTTTCTTCTTAACCTGAGCATCCAAGGTCTGTTCCATAACGTCGGCTTCCTTCTGCTTCAAGAGGATTTCCTTCTCCTGCTTAGCGATGTTAGCCTCAGCTGTTGTAACTTCTATAGTCTTTCTCTGCTCTTCCTTCTGAATCTCGTAAGCTGCATCTGCTTCAGCCTGCTTGATATCAGCCTGTTTCTTAAGTTCTGCCTTCTTGATAGCAAGTTCGTTCTGTCTCTCTGCGATTACAGTCTGAGCTGCGATCTCAGCATCGTTAGCTTCCTTCTGTGCATTGGCCTTAGCCTTAGCGATTTCCTTCTCACTCTCAGCTCTTGATATAGCTGCATTCTTCTGAATCTTAACGATGTTGTCAACACCGAGGTTCTCGATAACGCCGTTGCCATCTACGAAGTTCTGAACGTTGAAGCTTACGATATCAAGACCCATCTCACCAAGATCAGGTTCTGCGTTCTCCTTAACAAGAGTTGCGAACTTCTGACGATCAGATACCATCTCTTCGAGATTCATCTTACCTACGATCTCACGCATGTTACCTTCGAGAACTTCTCTTGCAACCTGAGCGATATAATCAGTCTTTCTGTTAAGGAAGTTCTGTGCTGCCAAAGAAAGCTTCTTTGGATCATCACTTATCTTTACGTTAACAGCTGCATCTACGTTGATGTTGATATAGTCAGCTGTTGGAACTGCATTAGATGTCTTCACATCGATAGGTATGAGCTGAAGACTAAGTTCATCCTTCTTCTCGAAGAAAGGAATCTTGATTCCAGCCTTTCCTATCAGTACCTTAGGCTTCTTCCTCAGACCTGATATGATATAAGCCCTATCAGGCGATGCCTTCACATAACCGCTTGCCAGAACAAATATAATGACAACTGCCACTATGATTCCAATCAGTACCGGTATCGATAAAACTCCAAACAACTTTGTTGCTCCTAAAATCATCTTCTTATACCTCCTATTAATGATTTACGATTTTCTTTCGAATATCTTGATATAATTATATCACCTGCGCCCATAGAATAAATAATAAAATCAGCAAAATAACCACTATTATCTTTCCTTTTTCAAAAATATCCACTATACGTTGAAGTAGCTTATAGTATCAGAAAGTTCTCCTGATATATTAAGAAGCTGCTTCGCTGATTCACTGATAAGTGTAAATGTTGCGTTAAGCTCCTGCATAACGGCATTAGTCTCTTCTGTGAGAGAAGCATTCTCTTCAGATATAGCAGAGAGGTTCTCAACAACATCTATGAGCTCGTTCTTAGAAACAGCCAAAGCATTTACCCTGTCTGAGATTCCAGCTGACGTGTTCTTGACGCTGTTAACATGCTCTGACATGGTGATCATATCGCGCTTAGTAGAATCGAGCTGACGCGACTGGTTAGAGAAGCTTCCGTTAAGTCGCTCAAGAACCTTCACTGAAGATGCAGAGTCTTCAAGAAGTCTATCAACTATGAGCTGTATCTCATCTGCGCTGTTCTTAGACTGATCAGCAAGATTCCTTATCTCGCCAGCAACTACAGCAAAGCCCTTTCCTGCTTCACCGGCTCTTGCCGCTTCTATGGAAGCATTGAGCGAAAGAAGGTTAGTCTCAGATGCTATATCTGTTATAGTCTGAGTAAAGAGAGATATAGCCTGAGTAGACTCGTTAGTCGAAACGATTGTTTTGCCGATCTCATTTACCATGTTAAGAACAGTTGCGTTCTGACGGATCAGTTCATCAAGAGCATCCATAGCCTTATCGCACGAACGCTTCATACTCTGTGCAAAGCTGTCCATATCCTTAACACTTATAGATATGTCCTCGATATTGTGACCGATATCCTCAGTAGTATTAAGTGATTCATTGACATTCATCGACTGCGATACAGCTCCCTTTGAGATCTCATCCACAGAAGCAGTAACCTGTTCTGACACCTGAGCAACCGACATAGCAGATGACGACAGATCCTTACCAGACTCAGTAAGCTCTACAGATATCTTCTTTGCCTTACCTATTATATCACCAAGCTTTTCAGACAGATTCTTAACACCCTGTTCTATCTTACCAGTCTCGTCTTTAGATATATTTTCCGGAAATGTTACTGTCAGATCGCCCTGTGTGAGCCTGTCAACACTTGCTGAGACACGCCTTAAAGAACGCGTCAGACATACAACTATAACAAATACAAGAATTCCTATGCCTGCGATCACAGCAAAGAATAGAATACCAGATGCTGCAACATTGTTATTGATATATGAATCGAGTTCGTTTCGCTCACTCTTTGACCAGGACTCGGTTATATCCTGAATATGATCAAGATATTCTCTCGCCTGTGCAGACAGCATGTTGAACTTAGTCCAGTCTCCTGTATTGGCTTCTACATCAAAAGCTGCTTTCATCTCATCAAAGAGCTTATAGAATTCCTCTTCATTCTGTTCGAATGTAAGACCATTTTCTGACTTAAAACCCTTGTAGAGTTTCTTTTCCTTCTTTGCTATACCAACAGCATCGCCGAATCGCTCTTCTACCTGGACAATATTAGTCTTATACTCAGACAGCTTTGCTTCCTTTTGTTCAGTTAACTCATCGCCTGAAAGACTTGAAAAACCATTGACAAAATCATAATAATAAGACGCACCAAGCATAGCCTGATAAAAATCTCTGTCTGCATTGGCAAGCTTTAGATTCACCTTATAAAGAGTGTCATAATACATATCAGAGGATTTCTCCTTAGCATGATAAGTCTGCGCACCGGCAAATATAACTGATACTACAAGGCATATCATAAGCGGCAGCGTAATAACTAAAAGCTTCAATCTGATATTCATGTTATTGATCATCTTCATAAACTATCCTCTACTTCCTTCTCAATTCCCTGAAAAACTCAGACATCATATGAGAGCACTCTTCTTCCATAACTCCATAGGTAGTTACCACTTGATGATTGAATTCCTTCACAGAAAAAAGATTTAATATCGAACCTGCACAGCCTGCTTTTTTATTCATAGCACCTATCACTACTCTGTCAAACCTTGCCTGGATTATCGCACCGGCACACATCTGACACGGTTCAAGAGTGATGTACATAGTACATCCTTCTAATCGCCAGTCGCCCATAACCTTGCAGGCCTTCTCTATGGCGACAAGCTCTGCATGCGCAAGAGTGCTTTTTTTATAATTCCTCTTATTATATCCCTTAGCTATTATCTTCCCTTCATGAACGATAACACAGCCAATCGGTACATCTCCCCGCTTCGCTGCCCTCTTAGCAAGCTTAATCGCTTCCTTCATATATTGATCATCAGTTTCAACAACCAATGAATCCATAACAACACTTGATTCCATAGAATACCTTTCAAGTCTCGCACCGCGAGATTAGCTGTGGACATCACATATCATATGTATTATAATAAGATTTGGAGGGTTGACCATGTATATACTTAACCAAACTACCAAAGATCATATAATAACAGATAGGCTGATAATCAGAGATATATCAGCTTCATATATAGCAGAAATCCTTGATTTCCATGTAAGAAACCGTAAGCGCTTCGAGCAGTTCGACAGAACTCACGAACCAGGCTTCTACACCATGGAATTCCATCGCAGATACATAGATTACCAGTTAAGCGAATCCATGAAGGTTCACTCATTCAGATACTTTACCTTCCTTAAGGAAGATCCTGAACACATAGTAGGTACTGTGTCCCTTTCAAACATAAACTTAGGCGATTCAAAAAGCGCAACCTTAGGCTATAAGACCGACGAATCCAAAGAACACTTAGGACTCACTCAAGAGGCCATCCACGCTGTAATCGCCAATAATTGCGGCGAGAACTCGCTTCATCACCTCGACGCCTACATCATGCCATCTAACAAAAGAAGCATAAAAACCATAGAAAACTGCGGCTTCACTATGCATAGTGTCGCCAAAGACTTCTTATACAGACAAGGCTCATATCACGATATGCTCAAGTATGTATACGATCATAAGCCAGATCGGCAAATGTAGCGTACTCGGCAAGGCTTAGCACCTCACCGCGAACTCTTACATCAAGCCCCATCTTCGTGAGTATATCCGCAACATCATCCTTACTAAGGCCAAGATTCGCATGCCCTACAGCATTCGTCATGGTCTTTCTTCTTTGTCCGAAAGCTGCCTTAATGATCGCAAAGCAAAGTGCCTTGTCCTTCATCTCAACAGGCGGCTTTGCGTATCGCTCAAGCCTTATGACCGAAGAATCTACATTCGGACGAGGCATGAAAGACTCGCTTCCAACCTCAAGAACAATCTTAGGTTCAGCATAATACTGAACTGCAAGCGAGAGAGCTCCATACTCCTTGCTTCCAGGGTCATGCGCCATCCTTTCTGCCACTTCCTTCTGAACCATGACAGTGATCATATCGACCTTATCAGATTCAAGGAGCTTCATGATTATAGGCGTAGTTATATAATAAGGCAGATTAGCAACCACCTTCAGTTTCTCTTCACACAGAGAATCAAGATCAACCTCGAGGATATCCTTGTTGATAATCTCAACATTGTCCCGATCAGACAGATTATCCTTAAGGATCGGAATAAGCTTCTTATCAATCTCTACCGTTATAACCTTCTTAGCTCTCATAGAAAGCAAAGAAGTCATAACTCCGATTCCAGGACCTATCTCAAGAACCGTATCTTCAGGTCCCACAAGCGACTTATCAACTATGGATTCAACCACTGACGGATCTATGAGGAAGTTCTGTCCGAACTTCTTTTGGAAAGCGAAATCATACTTCGCCATAATGGCTCTTATTCTGGCTGTTGACGCAAGATCATTCATCTTTTCAAAAATATCCTTTTTGCATTATTGTATGTCACATCCACAACCTTATCGTACTCGACTCCCTTTATAGATGCGATCTTCTGAACTATATATCTAAGATTCAGCGCACTGTTTCGCTGTCCTCTGTAAGGAACAGGCG
>DOVJ01000096.1 GCA_003520145.1 Eubacterium sp. | reverse complement strand
CCCCTTCCTACACTTTGCTAAGAGGAAGGGGTTTTCTCCGACTGAGATAAAAAACTATATGTTAGTGCCAAGGCATAGGTTGTCTCTTGAATTCAGTAAAAGGATAGTTTATAGCATCATTCATTAGGATCATGGTATAAGCATCCTCAAGTGCATATGCCAATGGGTAGAGTACTTCGCCACCGTCTATGACATCAGCGATGTTGTCTATTATGAGTGCGATCGCTGCTTCATCCTCAGCATTTTGATCCTCAAGAGGGTGAACATTCAGCGTCTGTGGATGGTTATCGTCATCGAGGTAAGAAAGTGTAGAGTTGTTGAGTTCGGCTCTTTCGCACAGAAGTCTCATAGTGCGCTCTCTTATGAAAGAGTGGTACTGGATGCCAGAAAAATCATAGAAAGCGCGCTTGCCGTCGGCGTATGTGAGAATCATGTGAACTCTTTCTTCGTTCTTAAGTTCTCCAGTGTATACAGGACCTGTTCTGCTGTCTGTATTGACGATAGGATTCTTATAGGACATAGCTCTTATAGAGAAATCGCTTAAGCCTTCACTAAGATAAGCTCTTATAAGAGATGCGCCGTGATAATCATGCGCTTCGCTTATGAATAGAGTATGCGCGTTGCCAGTGTTGTGGGTTTTCAGTGCTTCAAGTCTTGCTTTGTGTGTCTCGCAGAAGATGTATTGTTCAGCGATGAACAGTCTGTTGTCCTGGCCGAGCGTGTAGCACTCCTTTAGCTGGTCGATAGTAAGACCTGCCGGAGTCTCCTGAAGGACTCTGTAGCCAAGGCGAAGATAGTACATGGATTTCTCGTGTATGTCGGTCTTGTTGACGCATACGACTATGAGATCAGGCTTAGTGCTGAGTGCTTTGGTCTCTTCGGTGAAAGTCTCAACACCGTACTTTTCCTTCAGCATATCAGCTTTTTCCTGGTTTCTTGTCAGCACACCGACGAGAGTGTGCTTAGGGTCTTTTTGATGAGAACGGATGAAGAATTCAGATCTATATCCGCTTCCTACTATCAGATATTTCATAGGCTGCTCCTTTCTTTGTCAATCATGGTTTTTAAAAATGTATCATATTCTTCCAGATCACATGGAAGTGTTATTTCTTTTTTATGATATCCGCTTAGGTAAGCGCTGTTACACATCTCTATGGCTGCGATTGCGTCGTGCCCTTCGCATATGAGTGGCGTACCCGATTCGATGGATGAAGCAAAGTTAGAAAGCATAGTCTGGTATTCCATGCCAGTCTTACCCGGTGCTTCGATAGTACATGTGTTATATTCAACCTTAGATGCATCGTTAGAAGTGCTTGTAAGTGCATATTCGATAGAATCAGGGTACTTGCTTAAGGTTATCTTCCCTGCTTCATATATGGCAGTTGCCTTGCTTCCTACGATCTTGATCCTCTCTGTCGGAACCATCTCTACAGTAGACATGAAGAGAGCCACATCAAAGCCTTCGTAAGAATAGAGGATATTAGCTTCGTCGTCGACTGAGAAATCATTAAGCTTGCCAAAACTAATATTAGCATCTACGCCTACAGGCATACCGAATAGATAGAAGATAGTATCGAGCACGTGCTGCCCCTGATTTATGAGCATACCACCGTATTCGCCAGACCATGTACTTCTCCACATAGCTTGATTATGATAGTGCTTAGTCCTGTAAAATGTAGCTTCAGCACTTACTCTTATGATCTTGCCGAAGACTCCTTCATCAATCAAAGCTTTGAGCTTATTAACGTAAGGAACAGTCCTCTTATGGAACATGACCTGATAGGTGATGTTAGCTTCATCGGCTGCATCGCTTATTATACGTGCTTCATTAGCGGTTATTCCAGCAGGCTTCTCTACAAGGATGTGCTTGCCGTGCCTTGTACCCATAAGAGCATATTCAAGGTGTGAACTGTGAGGCGTAGTGATAATCATGGCATCAAACATATCCATGTGCTCAAGCAGTTCATCATCTCCAACAGCTACAAAAACCGAATTGTCTCCAAGGGATTCTCTGACAGAATCGAGTTTTTGCCTGCTTCTTATGCAAACAAGAGTAAGTTTCATGTTAATGATTTCACCAGATCTTATCATGGCTGCATACTTGCTTCCCATGATACCATAGCCTATGATTGCGACTCTGACCATACGAAAACCCTCCTTGATATAATTACAAAACATCTATATGATAATAATATCACAAAATGTTGTGGCTTACAATAAGAAGAATTAATAAGGCATTTGAGAAAAACCCAAAAAACCGCGCCAAAAAAATTTCAAAAAACTATTGACTAGCGTTAAAGAATATTATAAAATAAACTTAGTTAGGTAGTACTACGGGCTTTTCTTTATATATATCATATTGTATACCAGGTGAGTGCATAGATTCAATAGGTATATGTGGTTAAATAAATACAAAAAGGAGGTTCTTATGCTAACAGCCGAAGATTATAAATACAACCCGGACATTATTAAACAACTTAGAGTTGCCAGCATCAATCCAAACAAGATTCCAAACCTGAATTATTATGATGATGTTGTGAGAAGAATGGGAAACAAATTTTTCTCGTCACAATTCATATTCAAAAGATTTCTCAGAAACAAAGCTTGTTTGTATAATTTCAACTACACTCAATCTCTTGGCATCTGTGCAATAGATGAAAATGGTGTATGTGTCGATACTATTGAGAATTTCACAAATACATTTGCAGATGGTGATTTAGAAACATACGGTCGTGCATTTGCTATCTTAGATTATACAAAAGATCCGTCGTTGTATTATATGTATAGTTTCAATGATTGTGAAAATGTAGAGAATCGATTTTACTATCTTGCGGACATTAATCCAAGAGATGAATTACTTCCATACATTTCCAAGTATCTCAAAATAAAATATAACATCAATGTTGAAGATCACAATCTTAGAAATGCATTTAAAAAAGTAGCTGATTACTATACAGGCATCTTCTATGTTTGCAATTCAAAAGAAAATTCTTGGATGGAAGAACCAGGAGTTTTAGAATTCATATGGAGCTGCATTACTTATTCTCTATTCATATGTTTTGGTGAAAGAGAAGACTTTAATATAGACCTTCATTTTATCAATAGGTTTTCAATTGAAGTTCACGCTCACCTTATGTGTTGGATATCTTATTTCATTAATGATTTCTATGAACAATATATTGAATACAGAAAGATGTATTATAGAGCCATTTCGCCAAGTTACAATGAAAAAAAGGTTAATGCTTTGTACGATGAAATGGATTATATGATCGACAGAGATGAATTCTTCTTAAACCTTAATATCTATTCAGATACCCAGGCTGAAATAATGGATTATTATAAAAATAATCTGCTAGAAAAATGTTTTGAAGAAAGACGTAGTAAAGGTCTTTACAAGCTACCGATATATGAAAAAGAAATATATGCAGTATCATATCTTAAGGACATCGATTATGTAAAGGTTGAAGCAGATAAGCCTTATGATGGATTTTTCATTCCGTATATCATATGTTCTAATGATCACAATATTGGTAAATACGGTGCTGCTAAACTATCTTACATGATAAATCATGCGCCGATAGTTTTGGACGAGCTTAGTGTTATCGGTGTCCTGTATGAAACTTTAGAAGATACAAATATCGGATGTAAAAATATCTACCAGGATCTAATTAATTCGGGATGCGATGAATACGAAGCAGATCATGAGATTGCTAATTATTCTCATTCAATACCTAAGACCAAAGCAAGAAAAGAATTAGAAGAATTATATCCGTTACAATCATACTAATTTAGGAGAAAAAATGATAACATTAACATTTGATTTAAACCGTGAAAAGATGGCACAGGATGGAATTACCGAGGATGACATGCTTAATCCTATGAGAGAATATGCAGAAAAATATAATATCAACGAAATAAGAAAAGGTGTGTTTGAAA
>DOVJ01000159.1 GCA_003520145.1 Eubacterium sp. | reverse complement strand
TAGTTTTCTTCATTTTCAAAACACCTCTTGTATTCTTTTTCCTTTGATACATGTATGATACTACCGCACTCTTAACGGAACAATTGCCAAACATTAACTGAACATTAAATTATTGAGTTGCATATTGCATATAAAAAAGGTCTTATCCCTGAATTAACAGAAACAAGACCACTTTTTATATTTCGTTATATCTGAACTTCTATCATTAAATTAAAAACCGATGTACTAGCCTCTCAAACCAGCAGACTGTCTTATCATATCCTCTACAACGATGTCATAGATCTCTCCGACTGTATTACAGTACTCAAGAATCTTCCATGGCTCGTTGGTATGAAAATGTATCTTAATAAGGTCCTCATCTCCAGCAGCAATAAGGCTGTTTCCCTCGAAGTTCTCCGTGATATAATCAGCGATTTCATCCTCATCAAGATCCTTATCACGTCTGTCGATCAGAAGCTGTGTATCATAACGATATGCAAACTGATCATCTTCTGCATCAATTGAATTAACACTCATCTTTAGTTCTCCTTTTCTTACTAATAGTGTATTTACATGTCATATATATTAGCATATACGAGTTACAATATCAAGTATCGCTCCTAGAAGATCTTTCCATGATTTCAAGAATCCGCTCAAAATCTGCCTGGCACTCTTTATTAAGGTTGCTAACTTCACTCTTAAGCTTATCGACATCATCTATCTCAAGCTTTACACCTCTTTTATCAAGTTCTTCTACAAGAAAAACTATGTAAGAATACTCATTATCATACTTCTTTTCCCAAGCTTCAGAACTGTCACTTATACCATTAATAAGACAAATATCAGTTCCGTCTTCAAAGTACAATTTCACTTCAAACGTATGATCAAAAAATACTCGAGTTTTCTTAATATCATCAATACCATATTTGGTACTTTTTCCTTGTCTGACAACTACAAACTCTTGATCTTTGATAACTATATGGTTATATCTTAAGCCAAAAAAACTTGCAATCAAAACAATAATGCATGCTGTAAAAAACACAATTCTTATACATCTTCTTACGCAAACTGAAGCCTTAGAAAAATCTGCAAAAGCTAACACAAAAAATAATGAAGCAATTATCCATACATACACCCAATAATGTGCAAAAATAGTACATATAACTTCAGTCTCAGTAAACTCTCCTGTAACCGACTTCGCAACAACAGGCCACAGTCCTACAATAATTATAAGCACTACACTTACATAAGCCATTACAAAAGCTGAGAACTTTACGATATTCATGACTATGCCTTCTACTACATTCCATACCTTCGGTAATTCCTCATGCATACGCTTATAAGTCAGACTTTCTTCAACATAACTAACGATAAGTGGTATTATGATAAATTCTCCTGCATCAACACACCACATCATATCACCAGAAAAGATAGCCCAAACCATACATAACACAACCCCTATAAGTGTTGGCGCAACAAAACATTTTCTAAGATACTTAAAGTAAAGAGCTATATCAAAGTTGTGCGATTTGATAATATCCGCAAACTTCGGACTAGTGATTGTATCCTGCTTACCTGTGTACAGCTTCAGATACTTATCATAATAAGCATATGACATATACATTATGAGTATCCAACTAAGTTTCCTACCCACTTCTGTTGTACTAACCATGAGCGAACAGACATAGAACAGTATCCAGCTTATCGACCCCGAATTATTCTTTCTCACATTCTTAATAAAAGCACCTATATCCATACTTCACCTCTTACAGAACACCTCAGAAAGACGCGTCGCGCCATAGCTCTCAAACACGCTCTCTCGGTCCCCCTTCAAAACAAGCTTACCATCCTCTATCATAACGATATAGTCAGTCACATCAGATATTTCCTCAAGAAGATGAGTCGATATCAGAACGCCCATATCGCGCCCCCTCGCCTCATCAGACAGCACCTCCACAATCTCAGTCTTAACAACCGGATCAAGTGTAGCAAGCGGCTCGTCAAGGATGATATAAGAAGGCTTAGTCGCCAGATAAAATGCTATCGCAAACTTGACCTTCTGGCCACTCGAAAGTTCAGAGACAATCTTATCATCAGTGCCCGCCATACGAAACCTCTTCATAAGCTCATCAAAGCACTTCTCATCAAAGCCTCCATACAGCGGCCTAAAGAAGTCCACATTGAACCTGATAGTCTTATTCGCTATGCACCAGTCCTTATCAAAGTACGCGACCTCCTTGCGATAATCAGGATAAGTACCCTTATCGACCTTCACGCCATGATATAGAATCTCGCCGCAATCAGGCCTTAAAACACCAGCGATGATCTTAAGAATCGTCGTCTTGCCGGCGCCATTGTGCCCAAGCATACAGGTTATAAGCCCCTTCTCAAGCCCAAAGCTCATATCACGCACCGCAAAATGTTCCTTCCCCTTATAGGCATAACCAACATCTTTTATTTCTATCATCCTTACTCCTCCTGCCACAGGATATCAAGCATATCCATAGCCTCAGTCTTACTCATACCTGACTTCTTAGCACCATTGATCCACTCAAGAAGCTTCCCCTCCATGTTCACAGTCTCCTTCTCCTTCATATACTGAAGATCCGGATTATCCACATAGAAGCCCTTGCCTTGTACAGAGTATATGAGGCCTTCCTTCTCAAGATCCTCATACGCACGTTTAATCGTTATGACACTGATCTTAAGGTCGGATGCAAGCCCTCTTATAGACGGCAACGCATCGCCTTCCGATATATTTCCCGCAACTATGTTTTCTCTAAGAGCCTTCTCAATCTGTTCATAAATTGGAACCCCACTCTTACTGTTAATACTTATATTCATATCCACCTCACTGTTTAACTACACTATACTCTTCATCAACAGGCTTGCATCTGACAATGACATATATGGTATATATCAGGGCAAATGCGCACAAGATAATCCTGTATATCGTAAGAAATCCACTATCTTGATTTGCCCAATACTCCAACGGTATACCGATTTGATTAATTACACGAGCAAACATACACAAAAGGCAATGTCCCCCTGGTGTACATCCAAACACAAATCCTATAACACGATCAAGACCTCTATGCTTAAGCGTCTTTCTTACAGTGCTATATTCAAGCGCAGTCTCTATACACATGCTCCATATTACTAATAATACTAAACACAAAAACAAAAAACTATAAATCGAATACTCCCTCCACACAATCATACCTATAACTCTTATCATACCCCACCATATTGTATACACCGTTGCAACAGCAATACTTCTACTATGAAGCTCCTTATCGGTCAACGGAACAATCAAAAGAATATTCTTAAGATTTAGTAACGTCATAAAAAGACTACCAAGGTACATAAAAAACGGAGCATAATCCTTTAATCCAATAATCAATATAATTCCTATGACAAGTTCAAACCATAACCTCTTATGGTATCTTAATCTTATCAAGCTTTCATCGATTATATCACTGATAAACCTAAGCATCCTATACCCCCTCTCCATCCTGCTTCTTAATCACATGATACATAATCTCACTCATATCAGCCATCCTCGCATAAGGCGCAACTATCGTCGAAAGAGCCCCTTTTCTCATATCAATCAAAGCCTCACTATGCGTACCACTAACCTTCTTATACACGACCATATCAGCTGGAATCTCTTTAAGCAATGTTTCTTCTGCTTCTACAAGCCTGTAATTATCCATAAGCTCATCGATAGTGCCAAAGAACATCACCTTACCCACGCCATCAGTATTAACAAGCCATAGAATCCTATCCGCAAAGTGCTCTAACTCCTCAGCAAGATTCGTCGCCATAATAACTATCTTCTCCTCATCCGCCACAAGCTTCCTAATCTCATCATAGAACTCTTGTCTAAAGTCCATATCAAGCACACCAGTTGGTTCATCCATGATAAAAAGCTTCGCAGAATAGGATGTGGCTAGTGCTAATTGAGCCTTGACACCTTCACCAGTCGAGAGTTCAGCAAAGTCTTTCAGGGGATCAATCCCATAATCAATAAGTCTCTGAACATAAGTTTTTTTATCAAATTCCTTATAGTACCTTCCATACATATCTGCGAATTCTTCACATTTGACAAAAAGCGGATAGTACATCAACTCTTGACGAACGAACGCAAGCCTCTCTTTATAAGCCTTACTCCCAAGCCTGATATCTTCCCTACCAAGCTTACTATTCCGATATATCCCCTCATCAAAACAGTCTGCCTTATTAAGTCCTATAAGAGCATTAAGCAGAGTCGACTTACCGCTTCCATTCTCGCCGATAACCCCTAAGATCTCTCCTGGCCTCACAGAAAAGCTAACTTCAGAAAGCGTAAAACCTTCGATTTTCTTGGTAAGATTCCTAATAAAAAGTCCCTCTTCCATATATACCTCCCTTATGTTTTTATATGCACAGTATATACACATATACACACTATGTCAAGTACTTTTTCAAAAAATTTTTTTCGCTTCAAGTCTCGCACCGCGAGACTTGCGCGCCGGATTCGGTCTGCGCAAGCAGACATATTTCCTTTCCGAATCCGTGCGCATCCTCGCGGAGCGTTTATTTCAGTCGGAGAATGGACCCCGACTTAAGTTGAATTAGTTATAACCCCTTCCTACACTTTGCTAAAAGGAAGGGGTCTTCTCCGACTGAAATAAAAAAAGCTGTAAGCACCACGCCTACAGCTCTTTAAGTGTTCCAAAGATTGCTTTTTACAAGTCCTTCTTCTCCAACTTCTTATACTTCCACTCAGGATAAATCATAGAATCACTATCAGCCGGATCACCCGCATAGATTCTGTAACTTCCTCTAAGAGGGAACACACCCACAAATATATAATCGCCGTTAGAAAGCTTAGAATCAAAATCCTTACCAAGCTTCTCAACAAGCTTCACATAGAACTCCTCATCATGATCCTTAGCAGCCCTAAGATCAAACACATACCACTGCCCCTGATCAGAGCTGACAGTCTTCACCGCTGACGACGAAGCCACTTCTTCAAGCGCCGCCTTAACCGTTTCAAGTTTCTTGTAATCACTGTCAGTCTTTTTCTTCGAACCAGCCTTAACCGCCGAATATATGCATACTCCTATCACAACAAGTATCGCAAGATATATAATCTTCTTCATGTCATCCTCCTATCACTTTCAATCCTTGTTTTTATCATGTCTTCCCTCGTTAATCCTATCCCATACATAAATTGCATACACAATAATCGGGAACACCCACGGATGATCCTTAATCCACATAATATCACCTTGACTTGCCTACTATCTTGCTTATTATCTTACTACATTTTAAGAAGGCTTTCAATACATTCTTTCAGGATTATATTCATAACTTTCCTCAAGCTGATAACTATACAGTCTCCTTCCCGTAGACCTCTCATACACATATACGGAATTCTCATCATTAGTTATCTTGCACTTTACCTCTAGTTCATCTAAGAAATCCTTCAACAATATATCTGGATTAGACTCCACAGCCTTATCAAAAGTATAATCCAAAAAGATATACATATCATTCAATTCCTTTTTCACTTCATCAAAAGTATATTCCTCATCCTTTTTATAGATTCGAAGCCAGTGTCCACCGATTTTAATCTGACACTCATACACCCTATGACACCCTATACAGTACCAGTAGTGAAGTCTCACACGACTGAAGT
>DOVJ01000020.1 GCA_003520145.1 Eubacterium sp. | reverse complement strand
GCGAAGAGATTATGGCTCTTAAACCGGATGGAATATTCATATCAAATGGTCCTGGAAATCCTGAAGATGTTTCAGAAGTTATAGAAACTCTGAAAAAGCTTCATGGCAAGGTTCCTATGTTCGGTATATGTCTAGGACATCAGCTTCTTTCACTGTCATACGGTGCAAGAACCTATAAGCTTAAGTTCGGACATAGAGGTGGCAATCATCCTGTTCGTGATATCCGCACAGGAAGGATAGACATCACGAGTCAGAACCACAGTTATGCGGTTGATGATAACAGTATCGAAGGAACAGGACTTACAGTAACGCATATCAACATACTTGACAATACTGTTGAAGGTATCGAGTGTGTGAAGGATAAAGTATTCTCAGTGCAGTATCATCCGGAAAGCGCACCTGGACCAACTGATGCAAGTTATCTTTTTGAAAGATTCACAACTCTTATGAAGGAGGCCTCTACAAATGCCTAAAAGAAATGATATAAAAAAAGTTCTTGTTATAGGTTCAGGTCCTATTGTTATAGGACAGGCTGCCGAGTTTGATTATGCCGGAACACAGGCTTGTCTTGCTCTTAAGGAAGAGGGATATCAGGTTATTCTTGCCAATTCTAATCCTGCTACTATCATGACAGATAATTCGATTGCAGATAAGGTATATATGGAGCCGCTTACGCTTGAATATATGGCGCGTATATGCCGTTATGAAAGACCGGATGCTATCATACCTGGACTTGGCGGACAGACAGGTCTTAACCTCTCTCTTCAGTTATTTGACAAGGGTGTTCTTGATGAGTGTGAGATAGAACTTCTTGGAACCGATGCAGAGAGTATAAGAAAAGCTGAAGACAGAGAGAAGTTCAAGGAACTTTGTCTTGAACTTGGTGAGCCGGTTGTTCCTTCATGTATAGCAGAAAGCATAGAAGAGGGACTTGAAAGCGCAGATAAGATCGGCTATCCAGTCATCTTAAGACCTGCTTTTACTCTTGGTGGAACAGGTGGCGGTTTTGCTTCAGATCCTGAAGAGATGAGAGAGAAGATGAAGACAGCTCTTGCACTTTCGCCTGTACATCAGGTACTTGTTGAGAAGAGTATCAAGGGTTATAAGGAGATAGAATACGAAGTAATAAGAGATGCTAACGATACAGCAATCACTGTATGTAACATGGAGAACCTTGATCCTGTTGGTATTCATACAGGTGATTCAATTGTTGTGGCACCTAGCCAGACACTTACCAACAAGGAATATCAGATGCTTCGTGACAGCGCTCTTAAGATCATAAGAGCACTTAAGGTTAAGGGTGGATGTAATGTTCAGTTTGCTCTTGACCCTGAATCATTTGGATATTATGTTATCGAAGTAAACCCAAGGGTATCTAGATCTTCAGCACTTGCTTCTAAGGCTACAGGATATCCGATCGCAAGAGTATCTGCTAAGATTGCAGTAGGTATGACACTTGATGAGATCAAGCTTTCTAACACACCTGCGTGCTTTGAACCAGCGCTTGATTATGTCGTTACTAAGATGCCTAGATTTCCTTTTGATAAGTTCACACTTGCTTCGAATGTTCTCTCTACACAGATGAAGGCGACAGGCGAGATTATGAGTGTCGGAAGAACTATGGAGGAAAGCCTTCTTAAGGCCATAAGATCACTTGAAGACGGAAAGAATCATATCCATATCGAGAAGTTCGATGTTCGTTCTCTGTCAGACAAGGAAGGCGAAGAAGGAAGAAAAGAAGCTATAGAGAAGCTTCTTACATACATAGAAGAAGGAACCGACGACAGAATATATGCCATATCTGAGCTTTTGTGGCTTGGAGTGGATCCTCAGATCATCAATATGAGAACCGCTATCGATATGTTCTTCCTTGATAAGATCAAGAGTATCGTGGATTTTGAGAAGAAGATAGAAGAAAACTGCGAGAACAGATCAGAAGGAAGCCCTATCATGGATAGAGAACTTCTCTATGACGCGAAGAGAATGGGCTTCTCGGATTCATATATCGCAGAACTTGCAGGCTGTACTGAAGATGATATCTGGAAGCTTCGTCGCGAGTACAGCATATATCCTGTCTATAAGATGATAGATACCTGCGCAAGCGAGTTTGAGAGCTATGTACCTTACTTTTATTCAACATACGAAACTGAGAATGAATCTATCATCTCACAGAATAAGAAGATCATAGTATTAGGTTCAGGACCTATAAGGATTGGACAGGGTGTTGAGTTCGATTACTCGACTGTACATGCAGTTAAGACTATACGTGAACTTGGCTATGAAGCTATAGTTATCAACAACAACCCTGAGACTGTTTCAACAGACTATACCACAGCCGATAAGCTTTACTTTGAGCCACTTACAGTAGAGGATATCCTGAACATAATCGAGCTTGAAAAACCACTTGGAGTCATCACCTCACTTGGTGGTCAGACTGCAGTTAATCTTGCAGGTCCGTTAGCGGCTCGTGGCGTTAAGATCATAGGTACAGATAACGATGCAATCTTTAAGGCAGAAGACAGAGATGCTTTCGAGGAAGTTCTGAAGGAGCTTAATATACCTCATCCAAAGGGAATAGCAGTTACTACTATTGAGGATGGACTTGAGGCAGCTGGAAGAATAGGTTATCCGGTTCTTGTAAGACCTTCATTCGTACTTGGTGGTCGTGCTATGGAGATTGTTGCAAATCCTGAGACACTTGTGACCTATCTTAAGAATGCGGTTGAGATAGATAAGGATCGCCCTGTTCTTGTTGATAAGTACATAGTCGGCAGGGAAGTTGAGATAGATGCTGTATGTGATGGCAAGGATGTATTCCTTCCTGGAATCATGGAGCTTGTCGAGAGAACCGGTGTTCATTCGGGCGACAGTATGAGTGTTTATCCTCCATTCTCAATCTCAGAGAAGGTTAAGAATACTATACGTGAATATACTGAAAAACTCGGTGTAGGTATCGGAATAGTAGGATTATATAACATCCAGTTTATCGTAGATAAGCAGGACAATGTATTCATAATCGAGGTAAATCCTAGAGCTTCGAGAAGTGTACCTTTCCTTTCTAAGTCTACAGGTGTTTCGCTTGTTGATATAGCTACGAAGGTTATGCTTGGTGAGACTCTTGAGAGTATGGGTTATGCTGGCAAGTTGCTTCCTGAGAAGAACTTCTGGTATGTTAAGGCACCTGCATTCTCATTTGAAAAGCTCAACGGAATCGATGCATATCTCTCTCCTGAGATGAAGTCTACAGGCGAGGCGATAGGATATGATTCAAGTCTTAAGCGCGCATTATATAAGGCGCTGCAGGCATCTGGCATCAAGATGAAGGAATATGGAACAGTTATGGTCACTCTTGCTGATGAGGACAAGGAAGAAGCATTGCCTCTTATAAGGAGATTCTATGAGCTTGGCTTTAACATCGAAGCAACAGCCGGAACCGGTACTTTCCTTAAGGAGCATGGAATCAGAACCAGGATCAGGAAGAAGATCAGCGAGGGAAGCGACGATATCCTTAAGACTATAAGGACTGGTTATGTCAGCTATATAATCAACACCCGTGCCATACTTTCAGGTATTCACTACAGTGATGGCGTGGAGATAAGAAGATGTGCTATACTGAATGGCGTGACTATGTTCACATCACTCGACACAGTAAGGATACTTCTGGATGTACTTGAGGATATATCTCCAAGGATAAGTACAATCTGATCAAAAGTTCACACAATAAGGAGAAAAAGCATGTATTATACTTTTGAAGATGTTATGAAGTACATCGAAGAGGAAGATGTTAAGTTTATAAGGCTCGCATTTTTCGATGCATTTGGCGTACAGAAGAATATCTCGGTTATGCCGGGTGAGATGAAGAAAGCGTTCACGGATGGTATACCTGTGAACGCAAGGGAGATAGAGGGATTCCTCGACTGCCCTTATGCGCAGCTTTATCTTAAGCCGGAAGCCGATACCATGGCCATACTTCCGTGGAGACCGGACAGTGGCAAGGTTCTTCGTATGTTCTGCGGAATCTATACACCTGATAATACCGTATATGTAGCAGATACAAGAACAATTCTTCGCTCTGCTGTTGAAGAGGCCGAGAAGGCAGGTATAGAATTCAGATTTGGTAATGAAACAGAGTTCTACCTCTTCAAGTGTGATGAGGACGGCAATCCGACTAAGATACCTTATGACAATGCAGGATATATGGATATAGCTCCACTTGATAAGTGTGAAAATGTTAGACGTGAGATAGACCTCACCATAGAGAGGATGGGGTTGACCCCTGAGAGATCCTTCCACGAAAGAGGACCTGGACAGAATGAGATAGACTTCCACTATGCCAAGCCACTGAAGGCTGCTGATCAGATGGTCACATTCAGGATGGTTGTAAGCATCCTTGCCAATCGTTATGGCCTTGTATCTGATTTCTCGCCTATGCCTCTTAAGGATCAGCCAGGTAACGGATATCATATCAACATCTACGCGGTAGACAAGGATGGCAATGATGTTGTTAAGTATGCTGCTGCTGGTATCATGGAGAAGATCAGGGAGATAACACTGTTTTTAAATCCTACAGAAGCATCCTATAACCGTCTTGGTTCTAACAGTGCTCCTGATAAGGTTAACTGGTCAAGCGAAGGCGCATCAGAGCTTATGTATGTAGAAAGCTATAAGGGTAAAACCAAGGTGGAATTAAGAAGCCCTGATGCTTCTAGTAATCCTTATCTTGTATATGCACTCTTGATACGTGCCGGTCTCTATGGAATCAATAACAGATTAAGCCTATCTGAAGAGCCGGATGTTGGGGAACTCAGGCTTCCAGGCTCCAAAAAAGAAGCATCTTCATATGCGCTTGAAAGTGAATTCGTAAAGACATATGTTCCTGACGGAATACTTGCTGCTTATCTGAAAAGGTAAGGGGGGATGGTATGGCCGAAAAATATAACAATTATCACTCGGTATTGATCGTGTCTGCCTCCGAAAAGTTCGACCAGATTATAAAAAGAGCGGTAAATGGCTATGCGACAACCGATATAAAAAAAAGCGGATCACTTGCCAGAAGGAGCATACTTGAGAGATACTATGATATCATAGTTATAAATGCTCCGTTAAGCGATGAAACCGGAGAGGATATAGCTTTAGAAGCTGTCGAAAAGCTGAGTGCATCAGTTTTACTTGTAACACCGAATGATGTTATGGATGAAGTGATATCGAGGGTATCGGATGCAGGTGTTTTAGTCGTTGGCAAACCATCGCCTGTTGGTAGGATAGATAAGGCTGTCAGATTCATCATGGCAATCCAGAACAAGATACACGAACGCGATAAAAAGCTCGTGGCTATGGAGGAAAAGTTAGAAGAGATGCGTATCGTAAGCAGAGTTAAGTGTATGCTTATCGAAAAGAAGGGAATCTCAGAAGAAGAAGCACACAGATATATAGGAAAGCTTGCGATGGACAACGGAATATCACGAGCAGCTGCAGCCAGAAAGATACTGGATGATTAGACTTGACAACCCCCTTTTATTATACTAAAATATAATTTAGTAAAATATGTTTTACTAAAACGTGTTTTAGTATAATCGCAAAGGGGGATTTGTTATGTTCATAGGCAGAGAACGTGAATTGAAAGTACTCGAAGATACTTATAATACTTCGGGTTTTCAGATGACTGTCATATATGGCAGGCGTAGGATAGGTAAATCTAGGCTTATAACAGAGTTCATAAAGAATAAGAGAGCTTCGTATTATGTGGCTTGTCAAACTACCCTTGAAGATAATGTTCATAAGTGGTCAGCACAGGTTATGGCTGATCTTAATTCGGGTATGGAGGGTGCGTATTTTGAAGACCTTGAAGGATTCTTTCGTTTTATAGGGAATAATTGTACAGAAGAAAAGACAATAATAGCCCTAGATGAGATACCATATATTGCACAAACAGATGAATCCTTCTTGTCAAGATTGCAAGTAGCGATTGACACTATATTTGATCAAAAGAATATCTATCTTATAATATGTGGGTCTGCAATCAGCTTTATGGAGAAAGAAATCCTTAGTGGGAAGAGTCCATTATTTGGCAGACGGACTAATCAGGTATTTTTGAAACCTTTTGATTATAGGGATTCTTCTAAGTTTACGCCCAATTATACGCTTGAAGAAAAAGCGATAGTGTATGGAGTTACAGGTGGCGTTGCTAAGTATCTTACTTTGTTTGATGATCAATTATCGCTTGATGAAAACCTGATCAATAACTTTTTTAAACCGACTGGTTATCTGTACGAAGAACCAACTAATCTTCTTGTTCAGGAATTCAGAACTATCAACAATTACAACAGTGTTATAGAAGTGTGCGCGGGTGGTGCCAATAAAATTAACGAGATTGCTGATAAAACTCATATGTCTACGGCAGCTGTTTCATATATAATCAAAGGTTTGTGTACAATAGGTGTGATATCTAAAGAGACGCCTATGACAGAAAAGGATAGTTCTAAGAGAAGTCTGTATAGAATCTCGGACGGGATTTATCGCTTTTGGTATAACTTTGTTCCTATGGCTAAAGCATCGATAGAGATGGATCATGGTGATATATATTACCATTCTTATGTTAAGAATAAGCTTCATTCGTTTATGGGAGATATCTTTGAGCAAATGTGTAGGCAGTTTGTGTTGCTTCAGGGGCTTGAAGGAAACCTAAGATGTATGGTGACCAACGTAGGCAACTGGTGGGGACCTGGCAATGACCATAAGCCAACTGATATAGATGTGGTTGGTATCGATAACATTCATAAAAAGGCGGTAATAGGAGAGTGTAAATTCAAGAATGAGAAAATAGACAAGTCGGTATATGATGCGCTTATGGCAAGACGTGGATTAATAGATAGAGACTATACAGAAGTTCAGTACTTATTTTTCGCCTTGTCAGGATATTCAGATTGGATTTTGAAAAATGCTGATAAAGAATTGGTAGGATTATTTACATTGAAAGATTTGTATTAGCTAGAGTAAAGTTTTTGTAGGAATAAATAGGAAAGGGGATATCCTTCATGGTATAATAGTATTTGGTGCCCAAACCAATACAAATACAATGGAGGAGTCCCCTTATGATATCTAGTATACAACATTTTATCGAAAAAGGTGTATCAAATCTTCAAAAAGCATCAAAAAA
>DOVJ01000025.1 GCA_003520145.1 Eubacterium sp. | reverse complement strand
TCCTTATATTTTTTAAAAAATACATCATCAAAAAAACGTTCCCACGGAATGACAACCTGTTCATCATCATCCGGTTCAAATCCATCCGATGTATTATATTTATAATACTCTTTCCCACCTCCGTCATCAGTTGTTTTTACAAAATACAGGTCATCAATCGAATTTTCTATACCCATTTTCTTGAATTCACTATATTTAAAGAATACGTCACGGTCGTCATCATATGCTATATATGTATTCTTACCATATATACTTTGAGTTTTATAATTATGATGAAGCCATAGACCACAGATAAACTCCGCCACTAAGAGAACAAACACAATTAAGCTTATGGTGGAAAAGCCTAACCACATCATCCTTCTTTTTATTCTTTTTTTATTCACAATTACCCTCTTTCAGACGTATAAACCCACACATAGTTCCCCTAAGTCCATGACTCTTTCTATGCGAGAATATATAATCGCCATTGCAAGCTGTACACATATCAGTCACAGATATATTCTCTTCTGGTATTCCTTCATGAAGAAGATTGAGTCTGCACGCCTCATGAAGATCAAGATAATACTTTCTGTCACGCATCGGACCGAGTATCTTTTCGATATCTTCCTGACTATATACGCTTCTGAACTTATCCGCCACATCAGCGCCTATCTCATAACAGTCCTTGCATATCGAAGGACCTATGAATACCTTCATATCAGCCACATCACAGCCAGCGCCACGCAGCATAGATATACCGTTTTTTATTATATTGCCAAGAGTTCCCTTCCAACCTGAGTGCAGCGTTGCGCACATTCTCTTATTCACATCCACTATCATAACCGGAACGCAATCAGCAAAGCTTGTAACAAGAACCTCATCAACAGATGCTGTAACTAAGCCGTCCACATCGTTATAATCACGCCCTTTAAGGTCCTTAGTCCAGAACACGTTGCAGGTATGAGTCTGCTTGGATTTGATCATGTCTAAGCCTTCAAGCCCCATAGTTTTCTTGATTATCCTATAGTTCTCATCGACACGTTCACGCTCATCCCCACGATTATAGCCAAGATTCATACTTGCGAACTCGTCCTTGCTGACACCACCCATTCTAGTAGAAAAAAAAGCATCGATAAAAGGATATTCATCGAATATAACTGGTCTTATAACCTCTACATCTCCTCTTTTCTCTATTCTTGTAGTTTTATTCTCGTTATTGATAAATCTTATCATATATCCCTCTATTTTTTCGTTATTTTCTATTGTTTTGGATAATGCCTAGTGTTATAATAGCCTAAAATCGTGAAGGAGAATCTATTATGAAAAAAGAAACCACTTACAAAATCACTCTCTGTGCACTTTTCAGTGCATTATGCTTTGTCTTCACCTATGCGATCAAACTACCTTTTCCTGTTACATCAGGCTATATTCACATAGGCGATACGTTCGTGATACTATCAGGTATCATACTAGGTCCTGTCTACGCTTTCGTTAGTAGCGCTATAGGAGCATCTCTTGCCGACCTTCTGTCTGGATACGCTATATATATCCCCGTTACATTTGTTACCAAAGGATTGATGTCACTCGCTGCGCACTACTGTTTCAAGCTTCTATCCAAAATCGTAAAGTCTATACAGGTAAAGGTAGTCATAAGCGGCATATTTACGACCGCTATATGTACCTTAGGCTACCTTATCTTTGAATACTTCATGTATGGTAATGCAGCTTTTGCAAACATAATCCCGAATACTATACAGGGAATCATGGCGCTTGTTATAGCAGTCATCCTCTCGCCGGCAATCAAGAGACTTAAGAACGAATCTTTCACATAATATCCTTAAGGTGAGTAATCTTAAGCTGCTTGCCTTCTCCGGTTATTCCGATGACATCGAATCTTACATTCACCTCATCAGACAGACCGTTCTTATACAGATATTCAGAAGTCGCATAGCGCATAGCCTGCGATTTCTTTTTTGTTATCGCATCAAAGGGTGTCCCGTAAGAATCATTCTTTCTGTACTTAACCTCAACTATTGCATAGGCCTCCCGATCAAGCGCGATTATATCAAGTTCACCATGCCTTGTATAATAATTGCGTCCTACGATCACATAACCTCTCTCCCGCAAATAATCGCAGGCCATATCCTCATACAGCGTACCCACTGCTCTGTTATTCTGCCCTCTCATGAACTCATCTTCGCTTTCAGTTTATCCATAGAATCCACAAATACAAGGATTTCGGCAACAGCTGTATACAGTTCAGGCGGTATCATATCGCCTATTTCAAGCTTTGACAATGTGTTGGCAAGCTTGCTGTCCTCATAGAGAGGAACATCTGCTTCCTTCGCCTTTTCTATGATCTTCTCCGCCACTATGCCCTTACCTGTAGCGAGTATCTTAGGCGCTTCATCGCCGAATTCGTAAGACAGGGCTATCGCCTGCTTGACTTTCTTCTTTTCTTCTGCCATATACTACCCCCCTATGCCTTCAGATCAACTCTAAAACGCATCGTCTCCATATAGAGATCTTTCTTTGCGCCACCAGTTATCTCATCGATTACAGCATTAGTGCTCTTTGGCGAACCAGTAACAGTAAAGTTCGTATTGTAACCCAGGTTTTTGAGCCTTTCATCAAGTATATCTATATGCTCCATTATGAAGTCGAGCATCTCTTCGTTCTCCAACATGAACTTAGTAGAGAGATTGTTTTGATTAGTAAGATTGACATATATATCCATACTGCCCAGATTATCCATATCCAGATGCAGCAGAGCACTTATATTGTCCTTGTCTATAGGCTTTCTCTTATCCTTAAACACATACAGATCCGAATGAACATTCTGATTTGCGAACTTAAGCGGAAGCTGCACATAAGCCATAGCCTGATTAAGATCATTCATAAATGTTACGTTCTGCCTGATATCCTTCACACTAGATGCAAGTTCGCTATTGCCCTTTCCTGCTTCTTGAAGAACCCTGGAGATATTGGCTGTTTCCTTAAGCATCTTAGTATAGAAGTCCTTGATCTCACCATTCTTACCGACATCTGCAGGCTTCATAAGAAATCTGTCATCAACGATTTCCTTAAGCGCTTTCTTAAGAACAGGACTGTCAAGAACTTCCTTATCAGGAAGCTTCATATTCTCTTCTAGGAGCTTTCCTACAGCCTCTTTAAGAGGCATATCCCCCTTCATGATAGCTTCCTTAAGTTCAGGCTCCTTAGCAAGCTTGCTAAGATCTGCAAGACCTTGTTCACCTAAGGCTTCTTTTGCTGGTACAGAAGTCTCTCCCTCATAGTCGAAAGATACTATATCCTTAAGAACCTGAAGATCCTCAGTATTCTCAAGCATCTGTGTCAGGCTTTCGGTTATAACCGGAAGCTTATCACTTATACTGTGTTCATAGTTTTGATAATTTTCATATTGGATTATATTCTCAGAATTGACAGGCACGCCTAACTTTGTAAGATCCACAAGAGTCTTGGCTGAGGCTTCCGGATACATCTTGGTCAGTCTGGAGAATTCTGCAAGAGCATCCTTATTGATTGACATATTGTTCTTCACAAGTTCCATAACGATTGCAGTATTCTTCTCGTTAATAGGAACCATAGCCTGTTCAAGCGCATTAGAAGCAAAGCGCACACTCGCAGAATTATCACTCGTTCCTGCATCTAAAGCCTTCAGAACTATCTGTTCAGGATTAGACTTATTGACCTCAAAGCTTACCACATCTCCTATGTTAACACCGACATCTCCAGTCAAAAGAGCAGACAAAGTCCCGGAAGACCCCATACCGACCTTGACTTCGTTGCCGACCATATCAAGTATAGTTCCCTTAACCACATCCCCACTCGCTACATCCTTAAGCAACGTAACGGCGTCCTTTAATTCGCTGTTTACGGCAGACGAATCAAGCCTTCCTTCAGTTTTAGGCAGGGATTGATAGGTATTATTCAGATACTGATTGAGATTGATGTTAACATTTGCCATGATTAATCCGCCTGATCAGAAAACTTAGTACAAAAACTCCTTCTGTGTATAGGTGTCAAGCCATATTTTCTTATAGCTTCGATATGGGCTGCTGTTCCATAACCCTTATTCTGTTCAAATCCATATTCAGGATACTGCTTTGCATATTCATCCATAAGTCGATCTCTATACACCTTAGCAAGTATACTTGCCGCACCTATGGATATACTCTTAGCATCACCCTTGATGATAGGAACCTGCTTAATATCCACTTCAGGTATGGTAACTGCATCATTAAGAAGAACAGAAGGCCTTACTTTAAGTGCAGCGATAGCTTCTCTCATAGCCTGATAGGTGGCATTGAGGATATTGACGTCATCTATCACTTCGCGTGATACTACGCCTATACCGTAAGATACGGCTTCCTTCGTGATGATATCATATAATTCTTCTCTTTTTTTAGCAGAAAGCTTCTTAGAATCGTTGATATAGAGTATGCCGCAATCCTTAGGCAATATACAAGCACAGGCAACCACAGGACCGGCTAATGGTCCTCTTCCGACCTCATCTATGCCGCACACATAACCCAAAGCCTCATATTCTCTTTCATATACCTTAATCGATTCTATTCTCTGCTTCTCAAGCTCTAACTTTTCTGTCATAAAACTCTCAGCGTGGAAACCCACAGGCTTGCCTGTGGGAGGAACCTCCTCTAACCTACCTTTCTTATTTCGATAAGCGTATTCTTACGCATCTCCAATAATTTGAGATTTTTATATCCCACAGATGCGTTTATTTTAGTACCGTTCAAAGAACGTAAATCCATCCTACCTGTAGAACGTCTGCCAAATATAAAACAAATTTGAGCTTTCCACCTTACTTTGTCGTAAAGCCTGAACCCCGTTACCTCATAGGGTGCTTGATTGCGTTTTCTGTTGCCGCCTTTTAGAATAGTGTTCTTATGTATCTGGCGGTTATGACATCTTACTTTCTTTTGGTAATATACCATACCGTCTGATACTGCTGATGGATTGCCGCTAATACAACGAGCATCTACATAGTGGTCTTTCGGTAAGTTATTCCCTATACGAGTATTCTTAGTGATATATCCGTAAGTTAGGCTTACGTTTGAATATATTTCTTTTAACCTGTTATAGAAAGCCCACCGCATGATTCCCATAAAGGCAGCGTCTTTAAAAGACATCCCTCTATGTATAGTCTTTGGCAGCGATACTGTTCCTTTGTGATATCCTTTGTGGCATGTCTCACATAAGGTAATCAGATTATTGGGGGCATCTCCACCGATTTTACGGCTTTCTATATGGTGTACATTTAAGATTTTGTCTTTTGACTTACCTTTGCAACATCGGCACATATGACCATCTCTAAATAGTACATACTCACGAATGTTCCAAAAATCTAATTGTTCGCCCTGCTGATACTCCGTACCGCTTATTGTGGGATTCTTAATCTTTTGAATATCAAAAGATGCCACTTCTACAATAATCTTTGTGATCGGAAGTATCTCAT
>DOVJ01000001.1:3921-4211 GCA_003520145.1 Eubacterium sp. | reverse complement strand
CTATTCAATTATCAAGGTACTTGCTGTCCCTTCTGATCACGTCATGTTTCACATTCACATATCTCGAAGTGTTTCGGTCAATCATCAGCGACTTATTTAGAATATCACTTTTTGGACTTATAGTCAAGAACTTTTTTCGATTTTTCCGAAAAATTTTTTTCGAAGCTCTTTCTTCTATAATATAGGTGATTTCAATCGATCTTAGCCGTTTGGCAATAAAAAACACCAACCCCGTGGCTCTTCGTCCACAAAATCGGTGCTTCAGTGCGCGATCAGGGGTTCGAACCCTG
>DOVJ01000001.1:0-3870 GCA_003520145.1 Eubacterium sp. | reverse complement strand
AACCCTGGACACCCTGATTAAGAGTCAGGTGCTCTACCAACTGAGCTAATCGCGCTTGTGTCTCACAACAATTGTTATTATAATACAGCTTTCCGAAAAATGCAAGCACTTTTTTCGATTTTTTTCGAAAAAAATTTCAAGCTTCACAAACCGCTCAACCACGGCACTTCCGAGCTGTTGCCAAAGCACTTTACACAAATTGTACTCTAAAAAGAACACTTATTCTTTTTCTTGCAAGATATCGATTATTAAACTATAATATATATGTAGGCACATAAAAAAAAGAGGTTACCATGAAGAAGAAGAACGATATATCTAAGACTATAAAGGATGTGGTTTCTAATATTCAACCAAGCGCTGTCACAGACGACAAAGCAGCAAGTGAAAATCCGAATATCGAAACCTCACCACCGCCAAGAAGATTCAAAGCAAACAAAAAGTATTTTACTATATCGGTTTATGCGATCGGTATTATTCTTGTTGCAGCTATCATATGGAAGGTTATTAACATTACGAACTTCATAAAGATCATGAAGGATTTCTTCAGGCTCATATCGCCGTTTCTGGCTGGAGCCTTCATAGCATTTTTACTTAATCCTATGGTGAATTTCTTCCACGACAAGTTCTTTACGAGGTTCATCAAGATCAAGAATTCGAAGGCAAAGAAGATTCTATCCATACTTATTACTTATGTTATATTCATAGGTTTCATCGTAGTTCTCTTAGCATTCGTCATTCCGCAGATAATATCGAGCTTAAGAGACCTTGCTACCAAGATACCACACTGGCTTGACAGAATCGTGGATAGCATAAGAATCTTTGCAGAGAGACACCCTAACTTAGATCTTGATATAGACGCTATAGAAGAGACCATATACAAAAACAGCAGCCTTGAGCTGGTAATTGAAAGATTATCTAACTTTATGCCAGACATATTCTCATTCCTGCTCACAACATCTATTACTATTATTAAGCTCATCTTCAATACGCTTATAGCTATTATTGTATCGATCTATATAATCGCCGACAAGAAGGAATTGAGCCACGGCTTCAGAAGAATCCTGTACGCATTCTTCCCAAGCCACGCAACATCGGAAATCATCGATATACTTAAAGAGACTAACTCTGTATTCGGCGGTTTCATCTTCGGAAAGGCTGTAGATTCACTGATAATCGGTATGTTGTGCTTCATACTTATGACTATCCTCGGCCTCGATTACGCAGTGCTGATAAGCGTAATGGTCGGCATAACTAACATGATTCCTTACTTTGGTCCATATATCGGTGGCGCTGTTGGTATGCTCATACTTATCATATCAAGCCCCGTTAAGGCGCTCATATTCGGAATTATGATACTTGCACTTCAGCAGTTTGACGGACTTTACTTAGGACCTAAGATACTCGGCAAGTCTATCGGTATCAGACCTTTGTGGATCATCGTATCCATCACCATAGGAGGCAACACCTTCGGAATTCTAGGCATGTTCCTCGGCGTACCAGTCTTCACTGTTATGTTGTATATATTCGAGAAGATTGTAGACAGACTTCTTAAGAAGAAAAAGCTTACATTCGATGAGAATATCACAGACTTAAACCACCATATAAAGCAGGAATAATTCAAAAATCTCCGATTTAGCCCATCATTCAGGGATTAAATCGGAGATTTACTATGTCACTCAAGGATTAAATCGGAGATTTACTATGTCACTCTTTCACAGGCTCATATCTGATTATCATCTTGCATATCTTATTGCCCGCCTCAGAAAAACGCTGCTCATATTCTGTCATGATGTTGCCTTCATTCAAAACTGCATCAGCATGAAGATCGTAAGTCTTGGAAACCAAAGCCCAATCTTCCTTGTTCTCAAGAGTCTCGAGGCTGAAGTTAAAAAGATCCACATTATCAGTCTTGAACTCCACCACATCACCTGCTTCGATTATATGCGAATATCTGTCTAAGAATCGCGCTGAAGTAAGTCGCCTGTTAGCATGCCTGTCCTTAGGCCACGGATCTGAAAAGTTGAGATATATCTTATCCACTTCACCCTTTTCGAACACATCCGCGATATTCTCCGCTTCCATTCTTATGAAGTGTATATTCGGAAGCCCCTCTTCCTGCTGCTTCTGCACCGCTCTTATAAGCACACTCGAGTACTTCTCAATCCCCACATAATTGATATCAGGATTTTTCTTAGCCAAAGCCATGATGAACTGCCCCTTGCCCATACCCACTTCTATGTGAATCGGATTATCATTGCCAAAGATTTCTCTCCATCTGCCCTTAAGTCCTTCTATCTCGTCATATACATACTCGCTCTCAACCATAACATCACGAGCGCCCTTAACATTTCTAAGTCTCACTTTTATGTTTCCTTTCTCACTAAAATAATTGCCAAATCAGAATAATTGTCCTATACTATAGTATAGAATGTAATCTAGATAATTGCAAGGAAGGTTTTTTCAATTGAAAACATACAGATATATATCACTTTTTCTGGCACTGATCCTCATATCAGTACCACTCATGACCAAACAGTATACCGCGCAGGGAGCCGATGACGTATGGCCTGCGCCGCCCGAAGTCAAGTCAGGTAACGCCATCCTCATAGACGCCGACACAGGCGAGATCCTCTATGAGAAAAATGCTTTCGAAAAGGCGTTCCCCGCTTCCACAACGAAACTTCTGACAGCCCTGTTAGTGTGCGAGAACGCCAATCTAGGCGACAAGGTAACCTTCAGTTACGAGGCAGCGCACAGCTACAACCCGGGTGATTCCAACATAGGCATATGGGCAGGCGAAGAGATGACCGTAGAAGAGGCACTTCGCGGAATCCTCATGGAATCCGCTAACGAAGCCTGTTACGGCATGGCAGAATACATAAGCGGAACTACAGAAGCATTTGTAGAACTCATGAACAAAAGAGCTAAGGAATTAGGCGCCAAAGACACCAACTTCACCAACACCAACGGTCTTCATGACAATTACCACTACACGACCTGTTATGATATGGCTATGATCGGCAGAGCCTGCTTCGACAACTCAACCATTATGAGTATCTGCAGCGAGACCACAACCTACAACATGCCTGCAACCAACAAGTATAAGTCAACACGTTACATGCGTAACAAGCACGCGCTTTTGAAGGCCAGAGAATACTATTACGAATATGCTCTCGGCGGTAAGACCGGCTATACAGAAGAAGCAGGACACACACTTGTAAGCTTTGCCAAAAAAGACGGAGTCCGCTTAATCTGCGTAGTCATGAGATCCACAGCCGACGACAGATACACAGACACCAGAGACCTATTTGAATACGGTTTTAACAGCTTCCAGAAGTACAGCCTCTCAAGCAATTCGCTTGCAAAGCTCCTTCTAAGCTCCGATTCCACTTACGAACCGGCCACACCGTTCTTTTCAGATACAGGTAAATCCATAGTTTTAAAAAACAGCATAGCCTCTCTCATACCGCCACAGGCTGATAAATCAGAGATATATGCAAAAGCTGCTAAAGAGAACAACAGCGTTTTCGTAACGTTTTACTATCACGATCACGCTCTTGGAAGCTCAGAACTCCTGATCATAGATGGTGCCACACCTGTATCTGACAACCTTCCAGTTCTGAAGAGCGATGTCACCAAAAGCGCCAAAAAGCCTGAAGTAAAGATCATACATCTTAAGTACGTATACATAATGTTAGGAATCATAGCTGTAGTTATAGCAATCATCGACTACAGGCTCATCATGGATAAAACTGCATTCGGAGCCAATGTAAAGAGAAAGAGATCCTCAAGGCGAAGAAGGGCATAGATAATAAAAAAGCAATCACCAGGACATGAAAAAAGGTGCTGTAAAAAACTATCACGGGGACG
>DOVJ01000186.1 GCA_003520145.1 Eubacterium sp. | reverse complement strand
ACGAAATCTTGCGAATCGTCCCAGTGATAGTTTTTTACACTCCCTTTCGTTTCGTAATTGAACGTAAATATTATGCTTTAAGTCTATATACTCTAAAACACCAACTTTTTCCCCCACTCCTTCATCTTCCTTGACTGCCCCTCATCTTTATGCTATAATGAACAATAGTGCCAAACTATAATCTTTGGAGGATTCTTATGAAAGATAAGTTATATGATATGATGAACTGGCCTATGATCGAGGCTATTGTATATTCTGAAGAGAGCAGACCTGAACTCATACTTGGACCTACTGTTACAAGAGATGGTCTTCTTATTCAGTGCTTTATACCGGGCGCTAAGGAAGTCTGTGTTGTGACAGATTCCACGAAGAAGCGCTATGATATGGAGTGCGAGGATGAGGCAGGTTTCTTTGCAGTATTGCTTCCGGTTAAGAAGATGTATGCATATACTTATGAGGCTGTTTTTGAAGATGGCAGTAAAGAAGTCTTCAAGGATCCTTATGCTTTTGAGACTACTATAAGTCAGGAGGACATAAGGGCTCTTTCTGCGGGCGTATATTATAAGCCTTATGAGATTCTTGGTGCTCATATCATGAAGATTGATAAGGTAGTCGGTACCAGATTCGCTATATGGGCTCCGAACGCTATGAGAGTCAGTGTGGTTGGCGAATTCAATCACTGGGACGGAAGAAGATGTCCTATGATCAGAAGAGGTCATGGTATATTTGAGCTTTTTGTGCCGGGCAATCTTCTTGGAACGGGTTACAGATATGAGATTAAGACTAAGGCAGGCGTTGTCTTCCTTAAGAATGATCCATATACTCTCGATGCCGATGAAGAGGGCATGAGTGTCGTATATGATAAGGATTCCTATACATTTGGCGATAAGAACTGGGTTATGGACCATATAGATGAGACTGAGCATGATAAGCCGCTTAGCATATATAAGATCGACACAGGCGTTGTGAGAAGCTTTGGCAATGATTATGCTGCTGCTTCGAAGAAGCTTGTTAAGGTTCTGAAGGCTGGCAAGTATACACATGTTGATATAACAGGCATATCGCTTGAGATGAATCCTTTTGTGCCTAACAAGGAAGTTGGCGGTGTTGACGCTCTTAAGGAACTTGTTGACTCACTTCATCAGGCTTCTGTAGGTGTGATCATGAACCTTAACATGGTTTATTTTTCGAAAAATGCTATGGAAAAGGGATGGTTCGACGGCACATCGATTTATGAGTCGGCTGACGAAAGACGCAGCAGATGTACCTTAGCCGATGCTTACAATTATGATTATGGAAGACCACAGGTAAGAAGTTATCTTATCGGTCTTGCACTTTACTATATCGAGAACTTCCACATAGATGGAATAAGAGTCGACGATGTGGCAGCTATGCTTTACCTCGATTATGGCAAGGGACCAGGCGAGTGGAGTGCGAATATCTATGGCGGTAAGGAGAATCTTGATGCTATAGAATTCCTGAAGGAATTCTGCAAGGTCATTAGGAAGACAAATCCTGAGACTCTTCTCATAGCGAAGGATACATCGGGCTGGCCAAGACTTACAGGTTCGCTTGAAGATGGTGCTATGGGCTTTGATTATAAGTGGAATATCGACTGGATGAATGAGCTTTGCGATTATGTGAAGATGGATCCGTTGTACCGTAGAGATAAGTACAACGAGATCATGAATACCATGCTTTATGCTTACAGCAATCGTTTTATCCTTCCTCTTACACATGCGAATCTTTATAATGAGCTTGCTGGAGAGAATGACGAATTCAAGTTTGCGAACCTTAGACTTTTGCTTGGCTATTCGTACTTTATGCCTGGTAAGAAGATGATATCTAAGAATATCATGACCTGCACTGATGAGAAGATCAATAAGATATATGATAAGTTTGTATCCGATCTTAACAGCTTATATGAGGAGCACAGTTCTCTGTTCTCTGGAGATGACAGCTCAGACGGTTTTGAGTGGATTAATAACTTCTCTGCGAACGAGTGTATCGCTGTTTTCAGAAGAAAAGCAGAGTGTAACGATGATCTTCTTGTTGTTGTTAACTTTACACCGATAGCACGCAACAATTACAAGATTGGTGTGCCATATAGTGGTAAGTACAAGGAAATCTTCAACAGCGACAGCCAGGTGTACGGCGGTGTCGGTATTACTAATAAGCAGCTTAAACTTTCTAAGAAAGATGAGTGTGATGGCAGAGAGGATTCTATAAGAATCAGTGTACCACCACTTGGTATTACAGTTTTTTCTTGCACAAGCAATGAATAATTGAAAGGAAATTGATAATAATGGCAACCGGTAAGACGACCGCAAAGAAAGGAACTCAAGGTCGCAAGAGCACTGCAAGGAAGACTGCTTCTAGCAGTTCGAGAAGGAGTGCTTCAAATAAGAATAACAAACAATATACATTTAACGATGACATACCTATACTTGTGGCTCTGGCTATAAGTCTTGTGCTTCTCTTAAGCAATTTCAACCTTGCTGGAGCAGTAGGTAAGGCTATAGCCAAGGTGACTTTTGGCGCGCTTGGTATCATGGAGTATATCATTCCTTTTGTACTCTTTTTGATCGTGGCTTTTATGGTCGTTAACAAGGGCAGCATGGTTGCGAGAGTGAAGCTTGTAGCTATCATAGTAACTGCTGCTTTGATGTGTACTTTCTTCCAGCTTCTTATAGTGGATGTTGTTCCGCTTGATTCAAGCTTCGGAAAGATCATAAGCTACAGTTCCGACAAGAGAATAGGTGGTGGCTTATTAGGCTCTTTGTTCTTTAAGCTTTTTTCGCCTATGGGCTTGATAGCAGCTTATATTCTGACGCTTATATTTATAATCATAGGCATAGTCGTGATCACCGAAAAGTCGATTATTACTCCTATCATCAACGGAAGCCGCAAGATGTATAATGGCGCAAAGAACGATTGGAACAGCTATAGAGAAGAAGTTAAGCAAAAGGAACTTGCTAGACAGGAAGAACTCGCAAGGCAGGAGGAACTTGAGAGCGCATATCCAAGCTA
>DOVJ01000203.1 GCA_003520145.1 Eubacterium sp. | reverse complement strand
GCCGTAGAAATACACGCTCGCCAAAGATATTCTTAGTTCCTCCAAAGTCTTCTCATCTGTCACCTTCAGTTCTTCATAACCATGCCCATTATAATAATAGGCATTGACAGTATAAGAGAGCATAAGAAGCGTCCTTATAACGCCAAGATAAGTCTCCATAGCTTCTTCCCTTATCTTAGCAAGAACGTCCTCAGATCTTATAAGAGGATAATTCTCTGTATCTATTCCATCGCTGTAAAAAACAGGATCAAGTATGACGCCAAGAGTCTTAGAACTCACTTCATCGTCAAGACGCACATAGAGACTTCCCTTCCTTGCGGAAAGCTTCCAGTTAATCCTCTTTACAGGATCACCAGGCACATATTCGCGCGTATCATATCCAGGCAGCCCTCTGAAGTTCATAACACTTGATGTCACAGTATCTTCAGCATCATCCTCAGCCTCTGCTGCAGAAACTGACGAGAGGATCATATCGTCATGAGCAGATATGTTCTTGATATCCGGTATGACATAAACCCTTGATAAACAATCCTTATCAGACTTATACCTGAATCTGAATATACCCAGATAATCGCATACTGCAAGACTATCTATACCAACCTCATAAGGTCCCGCCGTATCAAGAGGCACATCGCATGTCACTACACGCTTTCCAAAAGGCATAGCAAACATAAATACCTTATCATGCTTGTTAGATATGCCCGACTCCTTATGAAATGTTACCATAACAGGTGGCGTCGGCAAAAAGAGCGAATTCTTAAGCACTACCCTATAGGTACAGACCTCGCCCTTTGTATAATAATCCTCATCAACTTCTATATGAACTTTAATATACTTTCTGGCAACAAAAGCAAGCAGCAAAGATACGATTGGCGCAAGAATAAAAGCATACATCATATAGAAGCCTATGTTAGCATCCACAAAAAGCGCAACCACAAGAAGAAGTGCAAGCGACGCCACATAGTTGTCTATGAGAAAACCGTAATATTTCTTTTTTTTACTTATCTTCTTTCTCTTCATACTTCCACTCAAACAGGAACTTCAACAGAGCAAAGCAGCTGAGTAATAGCGCCTTCTGCATTCTTCACCATAGACTTACCCTTAGAACTTAAGATTATCCTGTGGGAAAGCACATATGGTGCCAAAAACTTCACATCATCCGGAAGAACATAATCTCTTCCCTTAACCATCGCATAAGCCTTGCTGACACGATATAGTGCTATACTTCCTCGCGGACTGACAGGAAGCGTTATATAATCCACATGCCTTGAAGCATCTACTATAGATATGATATATTCTTTGATCTTCTCACTGCACTTGACCCCCGAAACCGCATCAGATAACTCTATGATATCCTCAAGCGATATAACCTTAGAAAGATTCTTCGGCTCAATCCTCTGCTCATTACGCCCAAGTATATCCATCTCTTCACTGTTAGACGGATAGCCTATACTTATCTTCATAAGAAAACGGTCCATCTGCGCCTCAGGCAGATGATATGTTCCAAATGTTTCGACCGGATTCTGTGTTGCGATAACCATAAAAGGCTTTGGCAAAGGATAGGTGACAGAGTCCATACTCACCTGTCCTTCTTCCATGATCTCAAGAAGAGCAGACTGAGACTTCGGAGACGAACGATTAAGCTCGTCCGCAAGAAGAAAGTTACAAAAAGCCGCACCCTTACGGAATTCATTCTGATGAGTAACCTGGTCTATCATAGTAAAACCAGTTATATCTGAAGGCATGATATCCGGCGTCATCTGGATTCTTCCGAATATACCACCACACGAATTTGCTATACTAGATACCATCTGAGTCTTACCAACACCCGGCACATCCTCAACAAGCACATGACCGCCCGCAAGCATAGCAGAGATAACAAGTTCTATAACTTCTCTCTTTCCGACTATTACCTTCTCAACGTTATCGATCAAAGCCTCGATTCTTCCATCAACCATAATCCCCTCCTACTGTTGCATAGATATATTCTGGTTAATCCCCATTTATAGTGGGTAATGATAGTTAATTATTATTGATTCATACTTTAAAATGTAACTATGTGCAATGGTACATCGAAAAGGTTTTCACCTAAATTCGTGAAGAAACTTGACATACCATTGCAACAAATACAATTAATTCAAGATATTTATGAATAAAAACCTACGTTCTAGCTATAACCGCATCAATCTTCAGATTACTACAGTTTAGGTATATCATTGTTTTAAAGTATTCTGTATTTCTGAAACCACGTGCTCTGCGTTTTACATTTTGTATGATACTGTTCATGCCTTCCAGTATCGCATTTGTAAATTTATAGTCGAAGTAATTGAGTATTTCACACCAATGTTCCTTGAGAAGAACGCATAGTTTTTTCATTTCCTCAAGACGTGAATGCATCATCCATGTACAAAGCTTACATAATCTAGCTTCGGCAGTTTGTCTGTCACAAGCTTGTTCATATATATCCTGAAGTTCAACTCTCATGGAGTAAGCACGACCTGTTTTGAGATGTTTTGCAGCTTTCATAAGTTCCTGTTTCCATTCAAGTTGTTTATCAGTAAGGTTTCCTTCATTTTTGAGCCAAAGATATTTTGTCTTTTTTAGAAGAGGCTTCTCTTTGCTTTCTGCTTTACGAACAGCGTCAACAGCTTCGTTTGCATGCTTGATTACATGAAACTTATCAATGATTGTTTGGCTGTTACGGAAGTTATCTTTTACTCCCTTTTTAAAGCCAAGAGACATATCACATGTCACAATCTTTATGTTATCAGGAT
>DOVJ01000204.1 GCA_003520145.1 Eubacterium sp. | reverse complement strand
AGTGTGCGCCGCCAATTTTATCAACGACATTGTAACAGTGATAATCTCCACCATCTAGCACTCCCCCATAAACATTTCCACCGAATATATCCTGAGTTACAAATGCTGTGGCTAAGCTTCGATCTACTGTCTTACTTTCCTTGCTCCAAATCTCTGTAAGTACATCATATAAAACCCTTGGATTCCCGATAATCGCATACTCCTCGTTAACCGGCTTTATCTCTGTATCCTTCCAGCCATAGAACTTATATTATCTTTCCATATATCTCTTACCCCTCTTAATCCACAGTGTACTCTTATATTATATTAAAAATCAGCTGTCAAGACAACCAAAACTTGTATAAAACAGCCCATCGCGATTACAGTAGAAGAATATCCTCTTAACTCCTCGAATCTTGAAGTGAGCTTCTGCATTGCCCTCAGGGTATAGTTTTACCAATTGAATGCCATCACTTGATGTTGCTGCCACATATGATATATAGTGATCCTTAGTCATACTATGATCGATCCGCACATAATACTCGTCCTCTACTCTTTCGATGAATATCATGTGGTTCTCATCCGAAGCTTCAGCCTCTAGGGGCACAAGCTGTATTCCGTGGCAGTGTATCTCTGCCTCACCGATACTGTGTATCACATTGCCACAGACAGGACAGACATAGAACTTTGTACGAAGCATGTTAGCTGATACGTTCGCGTTGTGAATCGTATTGCCTGATATAAGTTCCGTAACTGAGATCTTGAACGCTTTCGCAATTGGTTCGAGCAGTGTGATATCTGGCAACCCACGGAAACGCTCCCACTTCGACACTGTTTTATCGCTCACGCCAAGCATTTGTGCTAGCTGTAGCTGTGTCATACCTCTTTTTTCGCGCAGGCTCTTGATAACTGCGCCTGTAACATACTGATTCATGTATTCTTCACCTCCATATACTGATTATATCGCGAAGTGATGAGACGCGCCACCTACCCAAAGTAGAGTTGTAAGTATTATCCCTCTTGATAATTCCCAGACCTTATGGTATAATCTTGACCTATAGAAAGGTTGTGAAACTATGCCAAGATTACTTAGAAAAAGACTAATCCCCGATGAGTGCGTCGAGCTTAAGGACGACACTATCAACTATATAGACAACGAATATATCATAACCAGTTGGAAGGTACTAAAGCCAAGGAAGGATCTCTCTCATGGCTTTTCTCTCTATGACCTGTCTCACGGCTTTAAGGTCAGTAAGTTCTATTCTCCTGAAGGAGAATTCTTATTCTGGTATTGCGACATCATCAAAACTGATTATAATAAGTCAACAGACACATATATATTCACAGACCTTCTTACTGACGTGATCATATATCCTGACGAAACATTTAAGGTTGTGGATCTTGATGAACTTGCGACAGCACTTTCGGATGGCCTTATAAGCAAAGCGGACATCTGCGATTCCCTAAGGAAGACAGATGCCCTGTTAAAGCTCATATATGCTGGTGGCTTCTCGAAGTATGTCTCACTTCTTGAAGCACACATATCAGACTAAGAGATTGTTTTTTACAGTTCCTAAAAGTCGAAAAGTGAGTCCAGCTTCTTGATGGTAGAAAAATCGCCCTTATATCGGAGACTTCCCATCATGAACGCTCTTTGGAATGTCATGCGACCATTGATTATCTCCGCAAAGAGATCTGAATCCATGCTGACATTGATATCATATGTATTCGAAACATCCTCTACAGAAGCAGTCAGCTTATCACCTGCTATCCTAAGAAGGATGTTTTTGTTTTTATCTGTTACTGCTATCATGATGCTATAGAGAACATCCATATGTCCTATATAGTGCTTCTCAAAAGGAGATGTGTAATAAGCATCAAAGCCGTTCTCCTCTTCGATAAGAAGTTCCTTGAACATGCCTGACAGCTCAGCGATATCCTTCTTCTGAGTCTTCACATAATCCTCTTTCGCTACATACTTAGAAAGCTGCTCTACCTCCTTAGGTGTGAGAGCTATAGCATCCTTAAGGACATTTGAACGGATCACGTCGTTAGAAGATGGGAGAAGCCCTGCGTTCTTAGATACACATCTGTATGTATTCTCTGCGGCAGTTTCGATCACCTTCAGATAATCAGCGTTGTTCTCGAAGCTTTCCTTGTCGCTTACATAAGCGCACAGTCCTTCAAGACTCTTGCCACCGATCAACCCCCATGCGCTTATAAGATCATCCTTAGCTTCTCGCTCGCCATAGGTCTTAGAGAGAACTACAGGCATCATATAAAGCTTGGATACTGTTTCCTTATCTGCATACATCCAGCAGGAATCGAGGAATTCATACATCGCACCACCTAATCCAAACCACTCCAGAGTAGAAGCAAGTACAACAGCGTCAGCTTCTTTGAGGCTAGGCATAAGAGCAGACATACCAGTCTTATAATCAGATAAGTTGTATCGCGTACATGATACATTCAGCTCACCAAATACAGCCTCTATCTTCTCAAGTACATATAGTGTTGGATCCCCGACGCTTCCGCGCCCGCCATAATATATATTTATCTTCATGGTAGCTTCCTCACTGCTTTGTAACTGTTATCTTAGCGCTCTTCTCGTCACTTGAGTGAGCTCCGTCTGTAATCTTATATGTAACAGTATAGGTGCCGGCCTTATTTAGATTGACCGTCCCCACTACTTCCATATGCTCTGTTATGTCATTACCGCACTTATCATAGGCTTTTACGCCCTCTGTGATGACCGACTTGTCAACACCTGCCACAACAGTCTTATCCTCTGCGCCTTCTATCTTCGCGCTAAAGTTGTTCCAAGGATTTTCTGGTGTCTCATCTGTCGGATCCCAGCCAGCATATGGGCTGTCTTCAGGAATCTTGATTGTAAGCGGCTTTCCAAGAGGTCCGGGATTACTTGCATCATCATATATTATGACGGTTGTTCCCGGTGCACAGTTATCATATATCCACTTAGAATCCCTCACACAAAGTCTTATACAGCCAAGAGACGCATCTGTGCCGAGTTTGTTATACTGATCTGTCTCAAGCGTATCCTTGTTCCTTCCGTAGTATGGCACTGAGTGGAACAGTATGTCAGTCACAACCCTGCACGCATAACGACCATACACGTTGCCAAGCATAAGTCCCCACTCGTACTTGTCGCTTATACTGAATTCACCGAGAGGTGTCGGCTCCGAATTCGGATTCGAAGGCACATAATCACCAACAGAACAGGTAAATGCTATGACTGGCTTTGTGTATTCGTCAGAACTATCTTTCTTGTAGACTGTCACACAGTTGCATGCACGATTTACTTTGATAAGATAAGGATACTTAACTACATCAGGCTCCTTGGTCGGTGCTTCGGTCCTAGGCTCAGTAGGCGCTTCAGTCCTAGGCTCTGTAGTCGCCTCAGTCTTAGGCTCAGTGCTGCTCTCAACTGAAGCTTTCGTAGTACTATCTGCCTTAGTAGTTGATGCGGTATCCGTAGATGTCTGCACAGCTTTAGTCGTAGTTTCTTTACTGTTCTTCTTGGCTTCTTTCGATACATTTTCCTTAACACACGCGCCAAGGGACAAAACCATAATTCCCAATACGCATAATATCAGTATTCTCTTCATGCGTTCCATATTATCTCGCCCTCCAGTTTGTTCTCGACAAATACTTCACCACCGTGCATGGCTCTGTACGAAAGTCTGATCACTATCCTGCCGTCAAGCCTTATGACCGCAAGCGATTCGGTATCTATATCCATCGGGATGACCCCATATACAGTCTCATAATCAGTATGTGTTGTGACCTCAGGGTCATAGATGAAGCAGCAGCTTAATTCGTCACTTTTCCTTAAGACCCGCAGCACACCATCAGCCCATGTATACTCCACGGTTGCGCCTTCCTCTTCAACATAAGAAAAGTTAAACACATCCTCATAGTACTCAAGACGTATATTATAGGAGCCTTCCTCCATATCACTGCATACTTTGTAAGTTGCATCAATCCTTCTTTGCGATGGCATCTATATATATCTCCTGATTCTGAATATGCTTGATCATAGCATCCTGAGCCTCACGAACCTTCGATGCTGACATGAGGCTTATGATCTGGTCATGCTCAGATACTATGAGCGGATGATTCTGATCGTTCTTAAGATACTCAAGTCTGTACCTATAAGTGTGCTCGTTGAGTGCATTGAGAGTCTGCTCAAGTCTGCTGTTTTCAGTAGCATCATATATGATCTCGTGAAATGCAACGTCTGCATCAGCTATCGCAACAACATCCCCTGTTGTGATAGCGTTGCTAAGCTTTCTGTTAGCATCCTTAAGCTTCGCTATGAAATCCGGCTTCATCCTCTCCATGGCAAGCTTTACAGAAAAAGCATCCAGATTGCAGCGAAGTTCAAGTACATCCTTCATCTCTTTTCTCGTGATAGAAGAAACCATGGCTCCACATCTTGGTTCCATAGTCACAAGACCCTCAAGCTCAAGCATACGTATAGCTTCTCTTACAGGAGTACGACTAACTCCAAGCTTCTTGGCCACCGTATTCTCCATGAGACGCCTGCCCGGCTCAAGCTTCCCCTGTATGATCGCCTTTCTCAAAGACTTGAAAACCAGATCTCTAAGCGGCGAAAAATTATCACTCTCCAAAGTTATATCATAATCTTTATTCATCAATATCTTCTCCCGTGTACATTGAATATATCAGTAAGATACAGATCCTTAGCAATACCCTCATTCTTAAGGACATTGTAGCACTTTCTTGCGTTCCTTGCGTTATTGAAAAGCGCAAAGACAGTCGGTCCGCTGCCGGTCATCATAGCCCTTACAGCACCTTCACTTTTGCATATAGCTTTGATCTTATCTATAACAGGATAATCAGCTATAGTTATCTTCTCAAGAACATTGCCCATATGCTCTGCGATTTCAAAAAGATCTCCATGACTGATGCCATCCATGATTCCTTCTATGTCAGGCCTTCCTTCGATCTTGCTTAAACTGTCATACTTCTTGAATACTTCTGCTGTAGAGACTGCTATCGCAGGCTTTGCTATGATCACCTGACAATCTGGAAATGCATCAAGCGGCGTTAAGATCTCTCCGACACCCTGAGCTCTCATAGTTCCCCTGACTATGCAATATGGAACATCCGCACCAAGCTTTACGCCCATAGCCCTAAGTTCATCCTCTGAAAGCTTTGTCTCATATAGCTTATTCATACCAACTAAGACGGTTGCCGCATCAGCGCTTCCGCCAGCCATACCGGCACTTATAGGGATGTTCTTGCTGATACCTATGGTTACGCCTCTATCTTCTATACCACATGTCTCATAGAAAAGCCTTGCAGCCTTGTATGCGAGATTATCCTCGCTCTCATTGAGAAAATCAACTTCAGATGTGACATGTATCTCTCCCGAATGATCCTTCTTCATACGTATCTCATCATATATCGAAAGAGTCTGCATGATCATATCCATCTCATGATAACCATCTTCTCTTTTCCCTAGTATATCCAGGCCTATGTTGATCTTGCCTCTTGCTTTTAGTCTGATGCTGTCCAAATCATTACCTCACTTACAACAAAAGGGGGTAAATTCAAGTCTCGCACCCCCATTTTTTTATTGCTATGCTGTTAGCCAATATAAAAGGCTGTCAAAAAACTATCCCGAGGACGATTCGCAAGATTTCGTGATACTATTGCAGGCTGGCGCATCCGCTGAGAAAAATAATTATTACTGCTTGCAATCCCCACAGCCCCTCGTGAGCACGCGCTTCGCGCTTAGCAATTGCTTCACAATGTGCTCACTCGGTGTGTAGGGCGTGACTGCTTTGCAGTTACACGGATAAATAAACACTCAGTAATTACGTGCAAGCACGCATTACTGAGAGTTT
>DOVJ01000240.1 GCA_003520145.1 Eubacterium sp. | reverse complement strand
ATATACCAGTCACAGAACTCTTCCCATATGAAATCATATATGTTAGATACCGCAACACCAAGCTCAAACTTGTCCATGTTGTCAGTTACCTGATCTATGATCTTGTTAAGCTTACTAAGTATCCACTTATCGGCGTTAGTAAGGTTAGCCAAAGCCTTCTCTTCATCGATTGCCTTATCATTCATCATGATAAAACGTGAAGCGTTCCATACCTTGTTTGCAAAGTTACGACTTGCGATAACCTTCTTCTCTGAATAACGCATATCGTTGCCAGGAGCATTTCCCGTTACAAGAGTAAGTCTAAGTGCATCTGCACCGTACTGTGCGATGACATCAAGAGGATCAACTCCGTTACCGAGACTCTTACTCATCTTGCGGCCAAGCTCATCTCTTACAAGTCCATGGAAAAGAACCGTATCAAAAGGCTTCTTGCCTGTATGCTCATATCCTGAGAATATCATACGGATAACCCAGAAGAATATGATATCATAACCTGTTACAAGGACATCTGTAGGATAGAAGTATTCAAGCTCTTCTGTCTTCTTTGGCCAGCCAAGCGTAGAGAATGGCCATAGAGCTGATGAGAACCATGTATCAAGAGTATCAGGATCCTGTGTCAGATGCTTACATCCACACTTAGGACACACATCAGGAGCAGTCTTGGATACAACTACCTCACCACACTCATCACAATAGTAAGCTGGTATTCTGTGGCCCCACCAGAGCTGTCTGGATATACACCAATCCTTGATGTTGTCAGTCCAGTTAAAGTAGGTTCTGTCCATAGTCTTAGGAATAAGCTTGATATCGCCGTTCTTGATACCTTCTACAGCTGGCTTTATAAGCTCATCCATCTTAACAAACCACTGCATCTTGATGAGTGGTTCAACTGTCGCATGACATCTGTCATGAGTACCTACGTTATGTACATGAGGCTCTACGCTCTTAAGAAGTCCGAGTTCCTCAAGTTCCTTAACTATAACCTTACGTGCTTCATAACGGTCCATACCTTCGTACTTTCCACCGTTAGAATTAATAGTAGCGTCATCATTCATGACATTGATCTCAGGAAGGTTATGTCTCTTACCTACCATAAAATCGTTAGGGTCATGTGCAGGTGTTATCTTAACAACACCAGTACCAAACTCCATATCAACATAAGAATCCGCAACTACAGGAATCTTTCTGCCAACAAGAGGAAGTATAACATACTTTCCGACAAGATGCTTATATCTCTCATCATCAGGATGGACCGCAACAGCAGTATCACCAAGAAGTGTCTCAGGTCTTGTGGTAGCTATCTCTACCATCTCGTCAGATCCATCAACAGGATAGAGTATATGCCAGAAGTGACCTTCCTGCTCCTCATGAACAACCTCTGCATCAGAAATCGAAGTCTTACATACAGGACACCAGTTTACAATCCTGCTTCCCTTGTATATCTTCTTATCTTCATATAACTTTACGAATACATCAGCAACAGCCTCAGAGCAGCCTTCATCCATAGTAAAGCGCTCTCTGTCCCAGTCACATGAAGAACCGATCTTCTTGAGCTGACTTACTATAGTTCTGCCGTATTCTTCTCTCCACTCCCAAGTCTTCTTAAGGAAGCCTTCACGACCAAGATCGTGCTTATCTATACCTTCGCTCTTGAGTTTTTCTATAACCTTAACCTCAGTAGCGATACTTGCATGGTCCGTACCTGGAACCCAGAGTGCTTCATAACCCTGCATCCTCTTGTATCTTATAAGAATATCCTGAAGAGTATTGTCAAGTGCATGACCCATATGCAGCTTACCTGTTATATTAGGAGGCGGCATAACTATCGTGAAGGGCTTCTTGTCCCTGTTAACTTCAGCATGAAAATACTTCTTATCAAGCCATTTTTCGTATAAACGCTTCTCTATATCCGAAGGATTATACTGTTTTTCCAATTCTTTCATATTATATCCTTTCACGTCAATATGATTCATTATAGCACAACGAAGTTATATGTCAAGTCTGGCGATCAGTTATCCTTCATTATGCTGTATATCTGCTTTTCAAAGTTCAGTTCTTCTATCCTCTTTTCATTCTCGGCAATCTCTATTCGAAGCTTTCCTCTCCTTTCATTCAGACGATGCCTTACTTCCACCATCTCTTTCGGATCGGCAAGAGCTCTTATCTGCGCCTGCCATATATTCGGGTCGTAGAGGTCCTGTTTTTTCAGTATATCCATGATTCTGTTCATGGATGTGTTAAGTTCTCCCGCAGTTGCAAAGTATCTCTCACGAGTCTTCTTCTCCTCAAGATAAGCCTCATAATACTTTCCAAGCGTATATGACGAGTCAACATCATACTTAGCCTTCCTGTAGTCAAGCAAAGTTGCAGCATTCACATACTTAATCTTAACCTTATTATGCAAGAATATCGCTCTATCAAGCTTACTCTTAGAAAGCTTAATATCTCTTATCTTATGCTGTATTATGCAAAATGTCATGACAATAAGTATAAGACATCCCAACAGGAGCGATAAAAAAAGATTATCGATCACTGTGGCATGCGAAGGGTCTTTGTTCACAAGACCAGTCACTATATACATGAGGAATATGAAAAGCATCACGCCAAAGAACACGATCATAAAGTTGCCTGCGTTCTTCCTTTCGTTCTGAAGAATCCTGATATCACGTCTTAACGATGCTTTTTCACCATCAAGTATCTTGATATCCTTAACTATCATACTCACTCTTTTTTCATCATTCTGCATCTGCTTTATATCATCCACAGCAGTATCAGAAAGCGATTCAAACATAGTATAACGCCTGTCTGAAAGTCCCGGCTTACCAGCCTGAAACATCTTCCTGTCAACCATAAGTGAAAGTATGTTCTTCGCATGGTGAGTCACCTTAGCACGCAACTCTTCCGGCATGTTGTCGATCAGCTGGATATCTGACAGATATGCGCTTGTCATAGCATATTCACGCCTTAATCTCTCGCCCTGAGTATTCAGTTCTTCAAAAGCCTCGTCGATACTCTTACCATATTCCCTCTTATCCTCAGCGGACAGACTTTCAGGCCTTGGCTCTTCAACTTTAGTTTCATCAGCAAGAAGATCATCAACAGTTTCAGGCTCATGCGTCGCATTATGCTTTTTTCGTCCAAAAAGAAATCCCATATGTTACCTTCTCTTATACCATTACCTGATAACGTTTCTTAAGCTGACTTATCATATCACATATCTTTTCTTCTTTTCCGGAATCTATATCCTTAAGTTCTTCCTGCAAAGACGTGCTTATAGAAACCTCATTCATACTCTTTTCGATATAATTCATGATCATATCCTTACTTGATGCAGGAATCTCCATAAGATCCTCGTTATGTCCGAGCTTATGCATGATGGCAGCCTTATACATCGCCTCTAACATACGCTCACTCTTTTCGATCTCATAACTCTCATGAAAATAAGCAAATGCTTTTTTATAATCAAAAAGCTTGGCATGAGCGACACCTATATTGTAATACGCAACTGCCTTCACTTTATCATCATCAGTTGATAGAATAGCCTTCTTGTAATCATCTATGGCTCTTCTGACACAATTATTCTTAAGATAATCTCCTGCCATAGCCATATATCTTCCAGTTTCATCCTTAGAAGACATATCTGCAGATACACGAACAACTTCGGTTATCTTAGCTACGCCGTAATAATCCACATTCCTAAGGAGGAAGGATACAATCTCATGAACTTCAGCCTTCTTCAATACAAGGTTATCAATCCCCTGTGCTATAGATACCAGCTTAAGTTCATTCTTCAGATAATCGATGAGTCCTCTGCTGAAAAAATCCTTATCTATGAGATAGATATTGTTGTAGATATAATAGCAAAGTTCCTCTACCGAATATATCCTGACACCTGTCTTTTTTATCACATAGGGAGTCTTACTCTCTTTTGTCTTACTTAGTATTATTCCCATACAAACCTCATATCTCAACCTTTACAAACATAGAGCCGGCTCTGTCAAACTCACCAAAGCCCTTATCCTGTATGTATACATTGCAAGCACCTGACGGTGAAAAATCAAAGCCTATGTTGATACGTCTTAACATATTATCGATGATTGGAAGTTCATTGACTGGTATCTCTATGTTCTCGATACCCTTTTCATATTCCTTAACCCTGTGCAAAGTAAGCGCCTTAGTATCAGGAGAGATGAAGAAAGTCAGTTTCTTACGTGCTCTGTACCAGTTAGTACCCCTCTTCACAACTCGAAGAAGTGAACTCTGTCCCCATTCAACTATATCCAGGTCAAGATCATATTCTATCTTATCCTTGCAGCTTACAGTCTTCTGACTGATACCGTTCTTCTCGTCACATGCAAAGTAAACAGCGCCCATGCAGTACAGGTTCTCACCCGCAAATACACGTCTTTTCTTGCATATAAAGCTCATGAACTCATCATACCTTCTGTCACTGCCAAAGCCTTCTCCAAACAGGAAGACACAAGCCACATTGTGCTTATCAAAGCTTTTGAGCGCAACATCATACAAAAGGACATCAAGTTTTTTAAGAGTAGCCTCTGAAGTATCGCCAAGATAAGGGATATCCTTAGTGCAATCATGCTCTTCTATCCTGAAAAGCTCCTTACCACTTTCACCTGATTGTTCGATATCATAGACCATAAGGCCCTCTTTCGAATAATCAAACACAAAGCAAGAACGATTCCTTATGTCTATACTCTGATGGAATATGTAAGAAGCAAGCGCTTCTTCACGGTTTATCATTATGATATCCCTGTCATCATATCCCATCTCATCTAAGCAATCCCTTATCATATCAAGAGTAGCAAGAGTAAAATCGTAGACACAAAGCGCTATCTTATCCGGCTTTTTTGCACCGCACACCTTACCCGTTATAAGCTTAAGATAATCAAGAAGATCTTCTCTTGAATCATATATGTTGTTGATAAGATGATAATCATCTTCCTTAGACGCTTCCAGATAAGTCGACTTATCGGTCTCATCCCTATAAAAAAGTGCGTCCAAAGTCACGATATCATCTTCGTTCTCCGCTGACCGCTCGTCAAACAGAACAAGTCTTGAATATCTCTTATGAAAATCTATTCCAAGTACCATATCATACCCCGTCTATAATATCGAATACTTTGTCTGTCACATATTCGCGAACTCTGTAGCTTCTGTAGAACTTCCTCATAGTCGCATAATCTCCCATATCCTTGCTCATGATTATGTCGTTGATATCCGAGAATCTGCCATGATATTCCTGATAGTCTATGCTGTCTCTAAGGTACTTCTTCTCATTCTCCACATAGTCCTTATCATTCTCTGAAGAAGTTATGTAATAATACAGGAATTCCTTACTAAAAAGTGTATAGGCAGCCACATACACACCATCAACCATCATCTCCATATTCCTTACCGAATAAGGAACTGCCGGGTCGTCAGTGTACTTATAGTGTATAGTGACTGTTGCTCCAGGCACAGTACGATATTCTATGAAACATTTGTCGGCAATCTCATAAGGCATGTCTATCTTGTCAGACAGTTCCTTATAAAATGCAAAGTAAACCTCCTTAGATACATACGAAGCGATAAGCTTACCAGCCACCTCAGCATCCTCCGTAGAAAGCATATGCTTCTTCGAATAGAAGGAAAGTAAAGCGATCTTACATATGTCAGGAACAGCTATATCGTTCTGAACACAGCTTCTGATGACTCCGAAGAGGGATTCGTTGATCGGCTCTTCCTTCACAAAATACTTATAGCTGTAATAGTTCATATAAGCGATAAGCACAACCTCGTTGCCGCGATTATTCCAGTACTCCTTATATACATCGTAGTTTTCTTTGAAGTAAGTGCCGGTAAACAGACACTGCGCAAGAATTCTCTCAGAAAGTTCATCTCTGTTAACCTTACGGCTACCTGCTTCAAGCCATATATCATACATAAGTAAAGTTGCATGATTGAAGTTATGCACAAGATACTTAAGTATGTTATCATCAAACCGATAAGACTTGGCACATATAGTAGCGAGATTATCTATTATCTGATCATGTTCATCCACGCCATGATGTTCTATATATTCAGACAGAAGTCTTGCACTTCTCTTGCCATTCTCCGGATATACTCTGTAGGTTCTCATGAACTCAAAAGCCGCATCGTATTCGGATTTGGCTATGAGAAGCTCAAGAAGTCTCACCTTCTGCTTTCTATATAGCCACACATCATGTATGAGTGCGACATACTCAACCAAAGCCTCATAGTAATCGATTTCTTCGTAATAATAATCGATCATCACCTTGGCAATCTCAGATTTATAGTTAGGGCTTACGCTCTTGTTCTTCAGAATCTCAAGATATATACGCCCTATAGAATTACCCATATTCTGGCTTCCGAGATACTTCTGCGCAAAGTAGAATGCTACGAATATATTCTCCTTGACAACAGGCATGATATATGGCTCGTAAGGCTCTATATCGAAGAACTTCTCGTCTGTATAATAAGCAGGCGATACATATCTTCTGCCTAATTCAGTCCTTAAACATATAACAGCATCCTTGGTATAGCACTGAACAAAAGCAACACCATCCTTAACAGGATATGCGATATCAGAAGTGAATTCCTTATGCCTTACTATGACATGTGTCACATTCTTAAGGCGGCACTTGATCTTATGTGTGAAGATGATCTTCGGGAACTCGCCAACATCACCGACCGCAAATTGCTTCATATCAAGAAGATTCTTATACAAATATATGTAATTATCGTTCACATCGCCTTTTTTGATGTGTTCATATACGAATCGCGCAATAATATCCTTATACTTCTCATAAGCGCTGCTGTACTCTTCTCTGTTATAGTGAACATTCGCATAGACATACGCGAGTATCTCGTCTGCAGAATCACTGCTGTACAGGAAGTAGAGAAGTACAGGCTTAGGAAGCAAGGACATATCATCAGCATCAAAGCACCTTATATAGCTTTCAAAAAGCGCCGGAACCTTAATTCCCCTGTTGATGGCCTCAAGATAATAATTCTTGTATATAGCTTTGTAGCAAGAATTCTTGACAAGCACAGTAGTAAGTGCTTCAAGATACAGATCATCCTTGTACATGTCATAGACCTTCTCCATGACACGGATAAGAAGAGGCGTTACTTTATATAGGCTGCTGATGAGACTCATCACGTAATCCACAGCATTTTTCTCGAGCATAGAATTATCTATGGCGAACTTGAATACCTGCACCTCGAACTCATCCATAACTCTGAAAAGCTTATGATTGCGCATCAATATAGCCGCAGCCTCATAATACATAACAGGACTCTTGCAGCCCATATAATACTGCTCCTTAAGTCTTATAAGCTTAAGGCTTTCGTTACGGTCGTTCTCATCGTCGATATACAGAAGAACCCACAATATGCGCCAATCATGACACTTACTGTCATATATGTCATTGATGGTCTCCTTAACGCGTGTAAGCGCTTCGCGATCCTTCATATAGAGCGATTTTGAATACAGATAATAACAGTAAGCAGGATAATTGTCCGTTCCATTCTCATATCTAAGTGCAAAATCCTCGAGAATAGCCTTAGCTTCACTCATCTTCTGACACGATATGAAAAGATGCGCCTTAATAAGATAATAGAATGGATCCGTACAACCAAAGCCTATGATTCTGTCTATGACTTCAAGAGACCTCTTAACCCACACAGAGGATGTTATCTTCTCACGTCTGAAGTCCATATAAACAGTCGTAAGCTCATACTTAGCCTTCTTGATCTGATGATAATAAGCGCTTGGAATATTAGTCTTAGATGCAACTCTGACAGGTATGACCTTATCAAAATCATCATTATAAACATGTATGTGCGCAAAGTTATTGCCACTGTGAAGCTTTGAAGCAAGTATATCGAAGTCTATCACTATATCGCTGTCGTCATAAGACTCATACAAGGAAGCCGAAACCTCCACAAATGGCGAATCAGACTCAACATTGACATATGTGTAGCCCCAGTTTTTGCGCTTCACAACTATCGTATCGTGAACAACCTCGCCAAGGTCTGCGTAGTCATAATTCTTCTCTTCTATACTAAGCTCAACTCTTCCCTTCTTCTGCGAAGCGATAAGGAATTCATCGAGTGCAACTCTCGCATCGTTACTTCTAACAAGCGAATAATATATGTTCTTAAGAACCAGATCATCTCCCAATATATCCACAAAACGCGGACTGTTGAAGAGCTTGATAGCGTTCTTGATATCCGTCTGAACAAGATTCGTAAAGTGGAATATGTTCTTGATCTCGCCCATGGACGAATTAATGCTTCTGCTGACAACAAAAAAATCATAGCTGATGACATACTCGCCCGCACTGCTGACTATATAAAATGCTCCGCTAAGCTTCTCTCTCTCGGCCATGTTGAAGGCATCTACCTTATAGCCGATAACAATCTGAGAAGCGTTAAAAGTCGGATTGATAACAGTGACATACGGATTATCCGAATATACCAATCCCTTAACTGGAAGACCGTTCACAGTATGGAACCTGATCTCACCGGTATGTATCTCATCAGCATATATATTCTGTGAAATTCTTGATTCAGTTATATTGATCTTACTTTCTTCCCAGGCAAAACATCCCCTGGCAAGCTCGCTAACCTTCTCCTTCAAAACCGTACCTCAATTACCGTCTTTAATCTTTTTCAAATACTCTTTCATCTTAGCCTCATAGCCGAGGTCACCCATCTCGTAAAATGTTGTGCCACACAGCTCATCAGGCAAGTACTGCTGTTTAACATAATGATTCTCATAATCATGCGCATACTTATAACCTATGCCATGAGAAAGATCCTTCGCACCGCTATAGTGACTGTCCATAAGATGAGGAGGAACAGACTTGATAGGTATATCCTCCACAGCCTTCAATGCTCTGTCTATAGCGAGGTAAGAGCTGTTGCTCTTTGGCGCACACGCAACATATATGGCAGCCTGAGAAAGAATTATCCTTGCTTCCGGCATACCTATTCGTTCAACAGCCAAGGATGCATTAGTCGCAACCACAAGTGCCTGCGGATCTGCGTTGCCGACATCCTCGCTTGCACATATCATGATTCTTCTGGCTATGAACTTAATATCCTCTCCGGCATTGAGCATCCTCGCAAGGTAATAGACAGCCGCATCGGGATCTGAACCTCTCATGCTCTTTATAAATGCCGATATAGTATCATAATGATTATCTCCATCCTTATCATATCGAACCAGTCTCTTCTGGATGGATTCTTTGGCAACCTCAAGATCTATGATGAGCTCGCCATCCTTATTAAGGCTTGTTGTAGTGACCGCAAGTTCTATAGCATTAAGAGCACTTCTTGCATCTCCACCGGCGCGACTCACTATATAATCAACTGCCTCATCACTTACCTTAGCTTCATACATCCCAAGTCCCTTATCAGGATCAGATATAGCTCTAAGAACAAGCTCCTTAATATCCGCTGAAGAAAGTGGCTTCAGTTCAAAAAGAAGCGATCTCGAAAGCAAAGCCTGATTGACTTCAAAGTAAGGATTCTCTGTCGTAGCGCCTATCAAAACAATAGTATTATCCTCAACAAAAGGAAGCAAAAAATCCTGCTGACTCTTATTAAATCTGTGGATCTCATCTACAAAGAGTATAGTCTTGCGGCCATACATCCCCATATCTTCCTTCGCCTTCGTAACGACCTCTTCCATCTCCTTCTTACCAGAGGTGGTGGCGTTGATCTGTGTGAAAACCGCACTTGTCATATTCGCTATGACCATGGCAATCGTAGTCTTACCAGTTCCTGGCGGTCCATAGAATATGACCGACGTAAGCTTATCTGATGATATCGCACGATACAAAAGCTTATCCTTAGCTAAGATATGCTTCTGACCCACGACCTCATCAAGAGTTGTCGGTCTCATACGCGCCGCAAGAGGCTTCGTACCCTCATTATTCAATTGACTGGCAAATTCAAACAGATCCATAATACTCCGCTTTCTCAATCTTTAACTGAAATCAATCATCTTTATTCTACCATTTTTCAAAAAAAATTTCCACTTTTTTCGTTTGTTTTTGCATTCGCGAGAAAAATGTGTTATAATAAAATCCGGAGGCTGATCTATTGCCTTCCAAAAATCGTATTAGGGTGGTATTATGCCAGGTTTATTTACTAATTATTTATTTGGAAAGGATGTATATAGTTATACATACGATGAGAACATCATACGTACCCTTACAGTAGCCCGCAAGCCTTTTGAGCTCGGTCTGCAGGGTCCTGATATATTCTTATATGACAATAAGCGTTCTGACTATGCAAAGCTCATACATAACAACAACACTTATGAATTCATACTCAATCTTCTGAAGACAGCGTCAGGCTTAAGAGAAGAGAGTAAGAATATCGCTCTTGCATACACGTACGGCTTTATATCGCATTTTGCACTCGACACTCACACTAACCCATATATCATATATATGTCTGGTTTTAAGGTTGAAGATTCAGATGACGAGGATTTCTTTGCCATGTCCACTTCCGCCTTCGAGCATGCAATTGACAAAGTTATGATACAGAAAAAAAGAGGTCTTACCATCGACCAGCTTCGAAGGCAGGATCTTATCGGTCTGTCCGACAAGGAGCTTGCGATCATATGCAATCTTCTGTCTCGAGCGATCAAGAACACCTTCTCGATCGAGATATCGCCTCGTAACGTCTGCAACGTATACAACACATACAAGTTATCGAACATACTTCTTCAGAGCAACAAGCTAAATCCAAGCTCTCTTCTTCACAACCTCGAGAGCTACATGCTTCGTTCAAGCACTGTAAGAGGCATCATCGGCAACAAGAACATCTTTCTTCCTGCCGATCCTGTCAACGATAACAACTACGGTTGGAATTATCCATGGACCGAGAAGAACACTTACTATGATTCCTTCATGGACCTCTACGAGAACGCCATAAGCTACGCTTCTCGTCTCATCAACGAGGCCGACAGCATAGTCAACTTCAACACCAAGCCATATACACTTAAGTCTCTCATAGACGATAAGTCATATATAACAGGTGTTGACTGCAAGAAGATACTGTCTATGAAGTACTTCAGGAATAAAGAAAAGGAAAGTCAATAATACGAAACAAAAAAGGGGGTACATATCAAAATGCCCCCTTTTGTTATTATTGCTCATTCATAGCCTTATCATATCCAACCTTATTAAGAAGCACATATCCTAGGCACAAACTTATCCGACAACGTTTAATGTTATCTCTGTAGTGCTTGTTTTTTCAATTTTCTCTGTGATTGAATCCATAAGCCTAAAGCGAAGCCATCATAAACATAATTTTCTTCTATTCGTAAACGGTCGTTTTTCTCATAGAATTTTTTCGCCAATTCAAATGCTCGGTCCCAAGTTCTTTTACAAAAGCGGGATGCTCTTCATCAAACTTCCCTCAGGCCATCAGCAGAGACATCCTCTGCAACGCCATGAAAACTCTCCAGCACTGCTTCATCGTCGGTCACGTCCATGATGAACTGATCATCGAATGTGATCTCCGCGTTGATCTCAGGACCGTCTGTGAACAGATGGGCAGATCACTGGAATGGATGCCAGATATCCTGCTCCGTGCAGACGGCTACGAAACACAATTTTATAAAAAAGACTGACATGAAAATAGCGGCTCCCGGTTCATCACCAGAGGCCGCTTGTGCTGACCTTACCTGTTAGTTCAGTTGAATATCCATCGCATATGCATAGGAAATAATCTGTCCTGTTTTTGTAGCATTATATCCCTTCTCTCTATGCGAATAGTTAGATATCTCTACTGATCCGAAGTTCTTAAACTTCTCATATATACGTTCAAGAACTTCTATTTCTTCAACTGTGAGAGTTCCTTCAGGAACATCACATTCGGGAACAACCTGATGACTCTCATAAGCTCCGTCATAAAGGACTTCAATATGGGCGATATGATCTGCTGCCATTTTACCCAAAATCATGTCAAAATTATCAGGTACAGGTCCATAAGGAAGATGCGCATACTTTAAACCAGAGATAGATAATCCATTTTCTTTGTAGAAAATCATATCTGAATAATTGAGCAGTTTCATTAGTTTTGTTTTTAGCAATCCTTCACTTTTATGCGTAAAAAACAACACCATCGCACAGAGCTTTTCATAATCAAACCCTTTAAAGCCATTTTCTTCACATGGAATTTTGGAAAAGAACAAATCAAAATAGCGTCTTCCAACTCTGAAATCTGTATCTTGCTCCAGTTTTTCGACAGTCTCAAGTAATCTGGCTATCTGCTTTTCGTCGAGAGCAACTTCATTCTCAGTAAGATAGGTACGCATGTTTTCAGGCTCGCGTAAGAACAGAAGCAAGCTGTTATGTGCCCGATCCTGAACAGCACCATTTTCATATCTGCAAATAGTCTTATCTCCCCAATTTAAAAGCTTTGCAAAGCTTCTCTGGCTAAGGCCATACTGCTCTCTTATCTTTCTTA
>DOVJ01000082.1 GCA_003520145.1 Eubacterium sp. | reverse complement strand
TACCGCGTCTAAGGTTAATTATAACTGCATGATCGCGGATTCACACCTTAAGACTAAGATATGCAGCGGTTCTGATATAGTTCTTGCGCATATGCTTAATTATGGCTATATATGGCACAACATAAGAGAGCTTGGTGGTGCTTACGGTTGTAACATAGTGATAGATTCGATGTCTAATATATGTCATTCATCCTTCAGAGATCCTAAGATCGGACAGTCTTATGATATCTACAGAGGAACATTGTCTGCGATAGAGAGCCTGAATCCTGATGACAGAGAGCTTACTCAGAGTGTCATAGGTGTTATGGGCGGTGTTATCACACCACTTTCACCGGCTGATAAGGCAAGGAATTATCTGGCTTACTACATATCAGGCGTCACAGAAGAGATGAGGCAGAAGCAAAGATGCGAGGTTCTCGATGTGACTGTCGATAAGCTTAAGGAGGCTTTAGTGCGCTTTAAGGATGCATACAGTGATGTGTCCTATGTGACTGTCGGCAACAAGGATCAGATCATGGAACAATCGGATCTGTATGACGATATACGTCCTATTATCTCAGTCGGAGAGGAGACAGGTGATGAGTGAAAAGAAATCAGGGTTTGTAACCATAGTTGGTAGACCGAATGTAGGTAAGTCTACGCTTATGAACAAGATGATAGGTCAGAAGATCGCTATCACTTCGAACAAACCACAAACAACACGTAATAAGATTAAGACTCTCTATACAGATGACAGAGGACAGATAGTATTCTTAGATACACCTGGTATACACCGTTCGCAGAATAAGCTCGGTGAATACATGGTCACTGCAGCGAAGAAGACACTTAGCGAGGTCGATGTCATACTCTGGCTTGTAGAACCATCTACATATATAGGTGTGATGGAACAGCAGATAGCCGAGTACATAAGATATTCGAAGAAGCCTGTGATCCTTGTTATCAACAAGGTCGATACCTGTGTAAGAGAGGATATATTCAAGTATATAGAAGCATATAAGGATATCCTTGATTTTTCTGCTATAGTGCCTATATCAGCCAGAACAGGAATCAATGTTGATACACTTATGGAAGAGATGTTCAAGCTTCTTCCGTATGGTCCTATGTACTACGACGAGGATACAGTAACCGATATACCTATGAGGGATATCGCAAGCGAGATAATTCGCGAGAAGGCGCTTCACGCCTTAAGTGATGAAGTACCTCACGGCATAGCTGTTGAGATGATCTCCATGAAGGAGAGAGCAGATGGTTCTCTGTGGGACATAGAAGCTGATATCATCTGTGAGAAGGATTCGCATAAGGGCATCATCATAGGCAAGGGCGGCGCCATGCTTAAGAAGATAGGTACGAATGCTCGTTACGAGATAGAGAAGTTAGTAGAAGGCAAGGTTAATCTTAAGCTATTTGTTAAGGTCAGAAAAGAATGGCGCGACAACGAAGGACTTCTCAAGAATTATGGATATGACAGGAATAAGCTATAGATGAGTGATATCGTTCGTGCAAAGGGCATAATACTTTCATCCATGCCAATCGGCGACAATGACAATCGCATAGTTATACTGACAGCAGAGCTTGGCAAGATAACAGCTATAGCTAGAGGCAGCAGGCGCCAGGGCAATCACTTAGCAGGACTAGTCAGACCTTTTCTTATGGCAGAGTTTGAACTCTTTCCCAGACGTGATGGTTATCAGTTAAGCGGTGGAACGAGCATAGATTACTTCGAGGCTTTGACCTCTGATATAGACAGACTGTACTATGGGTTCTACTTCCTTGAGATAGCTGATTATTATGGGCGCGAAGGTATAGGAGCTAAGGATAGCCTTAATCTTCTGTACTTTACCTTCAAAGCTCTTATAGAGGCTAAGATGCCTTATCAGCTCATAAGAAGGATATATGAGTTCAAGTCTATGGTGCATGCGGGTGAATATCCGGATGTGACAGGGTGCTGCAAGTGTGGTGATTCTGAGCCTGCAAGCATGTATTATTCTTCATGGAATCAGAGATTCATATGTGATAAGTGCCTTAAGGGCGAGGTCAGATATGCGGATGCTTATGCAGTGTCTAAGGATCTTCTGTATACGCTTCGCTATATAGCTGCTTCAAGAACAGATAAACTATATAGCTTCGTCTTGTCGGATGCGGTTATGAAGGAGCTGGATTCTTGGGTAGAAAAACAGGCGAAGCTTACGATGGATAAGCGGTTTAAAAGCCTTGAGGTCTTAGATGGACTGAAGGTTCTTGATAAGGAGGTATTAACACGTGAATAAGAGACTTTCTGTCAGGACGATTACTATCCTGTTAGCGCTTATGATGTGCATGGCGCTTAGTGGCTGTAAGAAGAGCAAGTACGATAAGTACTCAGGTGATACTCTTATCATACGATCTGATAAGGATATCAACACAGTACTTTTTTATGAACTAGCGGATTATGGTAATATCAATTCTTTTGATTACAACGATGATAACAGGATGATGGTCTATAATTTTTCTGTTGATTTTATAGCGCTTAAGCGTGTTGAATCGGTAGTCAAGGGAGATAAGATAAGGCTGGTTACGAATTATTTTTCTGACACAACATATACTTCCTATATCGGAAAGAAGCTTTTTATCGGCGATGTAGCGGATGTTGTGGATGATGATACAGAAGGTTATGAAGAAGAGAAGATCGTAAGCTTCAAGAATGTATCTGATAACAGTACTGTTTCGAAGGAAACAGTCAGAAACAGTTCTCTCAAGGCGATCTACATAGAAGGTCCTATAAGAGTAGAACTTAAGGGTAAGATAAGATACGTCTCTGATAACGTGACAGTAGAGGATTCCTCTCATGCCATGGTTTCAGAAGGCGGCAATTATATAATCTATGAATAAAAGGAGTTATTAAAAAAAGATGGAAAAGACAATGGAAAAAATCCAGGCACTTGCAAAATCGAGAGGTTTCGTATATCCGGGTTCAGAGATATACGGAGGACTTGCCAATACATGGGATTATGGTAATCTTGGAGTAGAACTTAAGAACAACGTAAAGAAGGCGTGGTGGCAGAAGTTCGTACAGGAGTCACCTTACAATGTTGGTGTAGACTGTGCTATCCTCATGAACCCGCAGACATGGGTTGCATCAGGTCACCTTGGCGGCTTCTCAGATCCTCTTATGGATTGCAAGGAATGTAAGGAGAGATTCAGAGCTGATAAGCTCATCGAAGACTGGTGTCAGGAGAATGCATATGAATTAGATGGTTCTGTAGATGCATGGTCTAACGAGCAGATGAAGACCTTCATAGATGAGAAGAATATTAAGTGCCCAAGCTGTGGAAAGCACAACTTCACAGACATCAGACAGTTCAACCTCATGTTCAAGACTTTCCAGGGCGTAACAGAGGATGCTAAGAACACAGTATATCTTCGTCCAGAGACAGCACAGGGTATATTCGTTAACTTCAAGAATGTACAGAGAACATCCAGAAAGAAGGTACCTTTTGGTATAGGTCAGATCGGTAAGTCATTCCGTAACGAGATCACACCTGGTAACTTCACATTCAGAACAAGAGAGTTCGAGCAGATGGA
>DOVJ01000189.1 GCA_003520145.1 Eubacterium sp. | reverse complement strand
AGTATAGAAATCTTGACGTGTCCCAATGATTATTATTTACAGCCTATACATATATATACTTCTTCTCAAACTCCTCCACTGGAATCGGTCTTGAGAAGAAAAATCCCTGTATACTATCACACCCAAAGTCTGCAGCCATATCACATTGCTCTTTTGTCTCTATTCCCTCAAAGACAACTGAATAATTGATATTATTAAGAAGCTGGATAAGCGTCTTGATAACAGTTCTGCCCTTAACAGTAGTAAAGCATGTATTGGCAAACACTCTGTCTATCTTGATAACATCAGCAGGTATATTCGCAATCTGATTAAGAGATGAATAACCTGAACCAAAGTCATCCACGCTGATCCTGAATCCATAATCGCGAAGTGCATTGATCGCATCTACTATGTAATCCATAGCATCGACAAATGTGGTCTCGAGAACTTCGAACTCTAGATACTTAGGAGGAACATTATATTTCTTTTGCAAAGATATGACAAAACTTGCGAAATCCTTCGCAGAGAACTTCTGACGCGATACATTGACTGAGATAGGAACTACCTCTACGCCATCATCCATCCACTTTCTAATAAGCTTGAAGGTCTTCTCTATCATGATCTCATCGAGACGACCTATCATACCTGTCTCTTCGAGTACCGGTACAAATCTGCCTGGCAATACTATCTCACCAGATTCAAGTTTTATCCTGACAAGCGCCTCGGCACCTATAACCTTATTCTGTTCAACAGACATCTTCGGCTGAAGGAACATAAGAAGATTATCAGTACTGCAAGCGTCGTTGAACATAGTCATAGTTTCCATACGGTTAAGGGTCTGAACACCATCCTCAGGAGTATATACCTGACACTTTATGTTGTACTTGCCCTTGATCATCTTCTTCGCACTATGGGCATAATCCATAGCCTTGCGAACCTCTGTATCACCATCCCGCAAGAAATACACGCCCGTATACATATGTATGAATACATCCGGATATCTTTGAGATAATCTCTCTTCGAATTCCTCGTTCATGCTGACTATATCCTGCACACACTCTTCAACACTTCTGCCACACCTGTTCATAACACCACGAAACTGGTCACTACCGGTTCGACATACAGCCAGGCAGTGCGGATTTTCCGTATAGAAAAACCTGCTTATCTCCTCGAGAACCTTATTGCCTTCTTCTATCCCGTAAAAATCGTTGATAAACTTAAAGTTGCTCACATCATTAGTGACGAAGTATATATCTCTGTTTTCCTTTACTATGTCCTCCATGACTTCAAGGAATCTTGTTGTTGTCAGCACATTCGGTAAATTAAGCTCTGTCATCCATTACACCGCCTTTCTTACATAACCGAATCATGTTGTAACCTTTCGACAAAACGACATTGTTATTATTATAACTATTATAGCATATACTTTTCTACAATGCAAGTCAATCATTCAGAGTCTTCCACTCAGCCTCAGCGCCATTACGTGTACCTTCATTTACGCCAAGCGAAGCCTCGCGCTTTCTGATGAGCTCATCAACCTCTGAAGGCTTCACAACATCAAGCTTTGACTTATTGATCGCAAGCATATATACAGAGCCATCTGCATATATCTTAGATTCTTCTATCGTCTGAGTAAAGTCAACATGCGGATATGCCATGAGACTTATATAATTCTCTTCTTTTTCAGAGCCTTTGTTAATAACAGTCTTCACCATGCACAGTATAGCATCTTCATCCTTAAAGCCTGCCTCATACAAAGCATCGAAGAAAGCCTTATACTCAGTATGCAAGATAAGATCAGCATTACCTGATTCGAATTCCTGAGTACAGATATGATGTGCAACACCATCCTTATCTACGATATATGTAGTAGATATATGCAAAGCAGCACCGCCGCTTCCACCTGTTGAGACAAAACCGTTCTGATTGATCTCAAAGTATGTTCTGTATATGTTCTCACCGATTATACAACACTCAAGCTTTCCATCTATGTCCTTCACGCCCATGATAACAGCGCCCATAGGTTCATCATCAAAGATATTAGAAAAGCTGATTCTCATCTCCTTCTTGCCATCGCCGCCAAAGTCAGCTTCTATATACTGAACGACTACCTTACTAGCGTCCGCCATGAACTCCTTCGCGATGTTTTCCTTAACCTCTGATATAGTATAACCCTTACCAGCCACAAAGTTCTCACTTGATGTAAATACAGTATTATCAAAGTACAGCTTACCACTGCCACCTAAGAACTCCTCATACAGATTCTTAGAGGTCTTGCTTGACTTTTCAGTGGCCTTTGTTGCTTCGGTTGACTTCACAGTCTGTGTTTCCTTAGTTTCAGCCTTAGTCTCACTAGTAGTTGCAACTGCCTTAGTCTCCAAAGCCTTAGTTGTTTCTTCCTTATTGTCCTTATTAGAACATGCGCAGAGCATCGCACATGCGCAAAGCACAAGCGTTGATTTCTTCATAAATACAGCAATCCTTCTTAATGATATAATTTATTAGTCTGATATACAGGGTCGCAGGTCAGGTTGATACCAAGTTTCTTGAACATCTTCTCATCATTGTCTGCGATTATTACTGTTGAGTGTGCCTCTAAGCCACGAAGCTTAGGAAGCTGTGAAAGCGCAAGCTTAGCCTTCTCATCTGTTGCTGCGCATATAGAAAGTGCAAGTAACACTTCATCGAGGTGAAGTCTCGGATTTTTGCTTCCTAAGTGGTCAACCTTCAGGCTCTGTACCGGCTCTATAACAGTCGGCGATATGAGCTTGATATCATCACTCATGCCAGCAAGTGCCTTAAGCGCGTTAAGAAGCATAGCAGACACGCCGCCTAAGAGTTCCTTAGTCTTGCCGACGATTATCCTTCCGTCTTCAAGCTCTATAGCAGCTGCAGGCTCTTTGGTCTTCTTCGCAACTTCATTGGCACGTATGGCAACAGTTCTGTCCTCCACACTTATACCAGCCTGATTCATGACAAGCTCTATCTTCTTAACTATATCCTCGCCATCACCAGTCTTCTTAAGGTCACAGACAGCAGTATAGTACCTTCTTATGATCTCATTCTGGGAAGCCTTCCTGCAGACTTCGTCGTCAACTATGCAGTTTCCCGCCATATTTACACCCATGTCGGTAGGCGACTTATAAGGCGACTTACCGTATATATGTTCAAATGTTGCGTTAAGCACAGGGAATACCTCGACATCACGGTTATAGTTGACCGTAGTCTTCTTGTAAGCCTCTAAGTGGAACGGATCGATCATATTGACATCGTTAAGATCGGCTGTTGCAGCCTCGTAAGCGAGGTTAACAGGATGCTTAAGAGGAAGATTCCATATAGGGAATGTCTCGAACTTCGCATATCCGGCATTCACGCCGTTCTTATGCTCATGATAGAGCTGCGACAGACATGTAGCCATCTTGCCGCTGCCAGGACCCGGCGCAGTGATAACTACCAAAGACCTGTCAGTCTTGATATAATCATTCTTGCCAAATCCTTCATCGCTCACGATCTTCTTGATATCGTAAGGATATCCCTCTATGGTATAATGCTTATATACAGTGATACCCAGCTTATGAAGCTTCTTTTCGTAGGCAACAGCGCCTGGCTGCTTAGCAAACCTCGTAAGTACTACGCTTCCTACATACAGTCCATAACTTCTAAAAGCATCTATGAGTCTAAGAACATCCACATCATAAGTTATTCCAAGATCGCCTCTGATCTTGTTCTTCTCTATATCATCAGAGTTGATGACAACCACTATCTCAGCCTGATCCTTAAGCTTTGAAAGCATAATTATCTTACTGTCCGGTCTAAATCCCGGAAGAACTCTCGATGCATGATAGTCATCAAAAAGCTTTCCGCCGAATTCGAGATAGAGCTTTCCACCGAATTCGTTTATTCTCTTCTTGATATTCTCAGATTGCATCTTAAGATATTTGTCATTGTCAAAACCGATTTTCATACATATTTCCTTTCACCAAATCACTGTATTTTTGCCACAATAATTATAATACTCAAGCCATGTGTTGTCTATAATTTTTTATCCAAAGTTCATGCCTTAAGCTTCTCAAGCTCCCCTATAAGCTCCTCGACCTTATCCATAAAGGCATCCTTATTATCTAGCTCGCCCTTAAGTCTAGGTCTGTAAACAAGCGACTTCGTTTCACCTCCTATGAAACTTAAGCACCCCTTATATCTTACTATCAGCTCCTTTAACTTATCACTGTCATATTCATGTTCCTCGTACACAAGGAATCTGATCCTGTCTTTGTCGCCCTTTATATCTGTTATAAAACAGTTGTGAGCGCGGCTCTTTAACAAAGCTATACGAAGAAGTGTCAGCGCACAATTTGGCACATCGCCAAAACGATCCGTAAGCTCATCTATCATATCCTGATAATCTTCAACAGTTGCTATATCAGCAATCCTCTTATAGATATCAAGCTTAGATATGCTGTTGGTTATATAATCGTCTGGTATATATGCATCGACATCCACATCTATGCTCGTATCAAAATCCTTGACCTCTTCAACACCATTCTCCTTCATGATGGCGCGATTCAGAAGTTTCACATACAGATCATAGCCAACTAGCGTCATATGACCACTCTGATTTTCTCCGAGGACGCTTCCCGCGCCTCTTATCTCAAGATCCTTCATAGCGATCCTGAAGCCCGAACCAAGATCTGTGAACTCCCTTATCGCGTGAAGCCTCTTCTGAGCCTGTTCTCCTATTATGCGGTCCTTCGTATAAGTAAGGAAAGCATAAGCTGTTCTGCTAGACCGTCCCACTCGACCCCTTAACTGATACAACTGCGCAAGACCGTAATTCTGCGCATCATGTATTATGATCGTGTTGACATTCGGGATATCAAGCCCTGTTTCTATGATCGTCGTCGATACAAGTATATCGATCTCGCCCCCTATGAAGTCCGCCATGATAGCATCAAGCTCCTTAGCAGGCATCTGCCCATGCGCGAAGCACACCTTCGCATCCGGAAAGAGAGACGACACCTTGCGGGCGATATCATCTATGTTATTGATCCTGTTATACACATAGTAAACCTGTCCGTTGCGGGCAAGCTCCCTTCCTATGGCCTCCTTGATCATCTGCTCATCATACTCTATAACAAATGTCTGTATCGGAAGTCTGTCAACCGGTGCCTGTGTCAGCACACTCATGTCTCTTATTCCCGACAGACTCATATGAAGAGTTCTCGGAATCGGCGTCGCGCTAAGGGTGATAACATCCACATCCGATTTTAACTGCTTTATCTTCTCCTTATGAGTCACGCCGAATCTCTGCTCCTCGTCTATGATCAGAAGCCCGAGATCCCTGAAGCCGATATCCTTAGACAGAAGCCTATGCGTACCTATGACGACATCGACTCTGCCCTCCTTGAGCCCTTCTATGATCGCCCTTTGCTTTCCTGCCGGCACAAGCCTTGACATAAGAGCAACATTGATACCAAAGAGCTTCATCCTCGATTCAAATGTATTGAAATGCTGTGTCGCAAGGATAGTCGTCGGCACAAGATAAGCTACCTGCTTACTGTCATTGACCGCCTTAAAAGCAGCTCTTATGGCTACTTCCGTCTTACCAAAGCCCACATCTCCACACACGAGTCTGTCCATGATGCGACCGCTCTCCATATCCTTCTTGATATCGTTTATGGCGCGCAACTGATCAGCAGTCTCATCATAAGGAAAGAGGTCCTCGAACTCCTTCTGCCATACAGTATCCTCACTGTATCTATAGCCAGTCTGTTGATGACGGCTTGCATAGAGCTCCACTAAGTACTTCGCAGTTTCCTCACAGGCAGCCTTAACCTTCTGTTTAGCCTTCTTCCATGCCGCATCTCCCAAAGCATTTACCTTAGGCGGAACATCAGAAGACGCAGAATACTTGGATATCATGTGAAGAGAGGTAGCTGGAACATAGAGCTTACCGTTATTCTTATACTCTATCTTAAGGTAATCCTTGTAACCGCCGTCGACCTCTATCTGCTCAAGACCCCTATATATACCTATTCCATAATTAACATGAACAACATAATCGCCCGAAGTAAGCTCGCCAAAGTCTGTTATACCAGGAGCCGCAGAATCGGCCTTGCGCCTTACACGAGAGGCCCTGCTAAAGCGTCCTGTTATCTGAGCATAGGTGATGACAGCTTTCTTAAGTCCCGGGAATATACAGCCTGCTGATATGCCGCTTACCGCAAAGCTTACAGCATACACATCTCTTTCGCCTAAGTCCTCTATGAGCTTAGATTGCTTAGCCTTATTCGGCACTGCGATCCTAACCTCATAACCGTTAGATATGTACCACTTAAGGTCCTCTGCCAACACATCTATATCGCCGCCATAGTCAGATGGCGTCTTGGTATCAAGGATAAAACTTTTTTCGGTTTTCAGATCCGAATTAGACTCAAGCATGGACAACTGTACCCTATGTTTACCTGATAGCTTAGCAATCATCTCATCATAGCTGTATATGGCATTGGTCTGACCTGCAAGCACATATCCGAGCGTTAATCTGTCTCTCATGCTTATGCAATACTCAGAATAAGTGGCACTAAGACTTTCGCAAGCCTTCGACGCTTCATCGAT
>DOVJ01000218.1 GCA_003520145.1 Eubacterium sp. | reverse complement strand
GAAGCTACATTTACAGATATACCGGATGAAGTAAAGCTGATGCTTGAAGAGTCTGATATAGAGGCTGAGGATGGAGAACTTGTTATCTCCAGGAAAATCACGAAGACAAAGAGCAGTATAAGGATTAATTCGCAGACAGTTACCGCTTCTTTGGTGAAGGATATCGCTTCGCATCTTATAACAGTTCATGGTCAGCATGAGACTGCAAGACTCCTTGACAGGTCTAATTATCTGTCGATACTTGATTCTTATGGCGATGAGAATCATGTGAGGCTTGTCGACAAAGTAGGGATGTGTTATGATGAATATCGAGAGGCTGTATCAGAGCTTGACAGGCTTATGAGCGCCAACGCCGATAAGAACAAGGATATGGATTACCTTGCTTATGTGATAGATGAGATAGAGGCGGCATCCCTTGTTGAGGGCGAGGATGAGAAGCTAGAGGAACGCTTTAGGGTGCTTGAAAGCTTCAGCAAGATATCAGAGCATATGGTAAAAGCTGAGGCTATACTTGATGAGTGTGATATCCTGTCTGATTTATCAGATGAACTTGAAAAAGCGCAGGCTATGGATCCTGGTATAAGCGAGCTCTACGACAAAAGTATGCTTATATCTGAGATGTCTTCGGACCTTAGGCATGAGATAAGAGCCTATGTGGATAATGCCGATGTTTCATCAGAAGAATATGATACAGTCAGTAAGAGACTTGATGAGATCAATTCTCTTAAGTATAAATATGGAAAAAGCATATCGGATGTTCTTAATGAGCTTGAACAGGCGAAGGCGAGATTCGCAGAGCTATCCGATATAGATAATTGTATAAAAAAATTAGAGTTAAGAGTGGAAGAGGCTACGAAAAAGCTTTCTTTTGCATCTAAAGAGGTTTCTGATAGTCGAAAGAAGCTTGCTGTCGATTTTTGCAAGAAGATGAGAGAAGCATTGGCGGAACTTAACTTTAATAACTGTGATTTTGCCATAGAATTCGAAGAAAAAGAATATTCTAAAACTGGTACGGATAATGTTATATATATGATCAGTACCAATGTCGGTGAAGAAAGAAGACGACTTGATGCGGTTGCTTCTGGTGGTGAATTGTCAAGAGTTATGCTCTCAATCAAGTCTATACTTGCCGGTGCAAAGGATGTCAAGACTATAATATTCGATGAGATAGATGCAGGCATAAGCGGAGTGACAGCGTCTATGGTTGCAAAGAAACTTGCGGGTATAGCAAGAGATTGCCAGGTTATATGTATAACGCATCTTCCGCAGATCGCTTCTATGGCAGATGAACACTATCTTATCAGTAAAGAGTCCAAGGATAACAAGACATATACCAGGGTTAAGCAGCTTAACGAGGATGAGATCATAACAGAATTGTCGAGAATGCTTGGTGGTGAGAATATTAATGATAATACCCTTTCTTCTGCAAAGGATATGAAAAATCTTGCCAATAAATATAAGAATGAGTTATACTAATAATATGAGTTCGAAAGGAGTGCATATATGAAGAAGATTTTATTTGCGGCATCTGAAGCGGTTCCTTTTATTAAGACTGGTGGTTTGGCGGATGTTGTCGGATCGTTACCGAAGTATTTCAATAAAGAATATTTTGATATAAGGGTTGTAATACCTAAGTATATGTGCATACCTGAGAAGTTTAGGAATAAGATGCAGTATAAGGCACATTTTTATATGGATTTCAACTGGCAGCAGCAGTATGTTGGCTTGCTTGAGATGGAATATGAAGGTGTACATTTTTACTTTGTAGACAATGAATATTATTTCCAGGGTATGAAGCCTTATGGCAACATATATGAGGATCTTGAGAAGTTTGCATTCTTCTCTAAAGCGGTTTTGTGCTGTCTTCCTCTTATGGATTTTGCACCTGATATCATACACTGTCATGATTGGCAGACAGGACTTATTCCAGTATATCTCAAAGAGAGATTCGCTGCAGGAGACCTCTATAAGAATATTAAGAGTATCATGACTATACATAATCTTAAGTTCCAAGGCGTGTGGGATAAGAAGACTATTCAGAACATAACGGGTCTTTCTTCTTATTACTTTACTCCTGATAAACTCGAGGCTTATGGCGATGCCAATTATCTTAAGGGCGGTATAGTTTTCTCTGATGCCATAACTACTGTAAGTAACAGTTATGCCGAGGAGATTAAGATGCCTTTTTATGGTGAAGGTCTTGATGGTCTTTTAAGAGCGAGAGCTAATTCTCTTCGAGGTATCGTAAATGGTATCGATTATGATGAATATAATCCTGAGACTGATAAGAGGATATGTGCTAATTACAACCAGGTTACTTTTAGAAAAGAAAAGTACAAGAATAAGATAGCTCTTCAGCAGGAACTCGGACTTGAGGTTTCTAAAGATAAGTTCATGCTTGGTATAGTTTCGAGACTTACCGATCAGAAGGGCTTAGATCTTGTTCAGTATGTGATGGATGAACTGTGTTCTAGCGATGATATAGAGCTTGTTGTTCTTGGCACTGGTGATGAACGTTATGAGAACATGTTCAGGTATTTTGATTGGAAGTATAACAACAGAGTCTCAGCGAATATCTATTATTCAGAAGATCTGTCACATAAGATATATGCGGCTTGCGATGCATTTTTGATGCCGTCACTGTTTGAACCGTGCGGTCTTAGTCAGCTCATGGCCTTAAGATACGGAACTGTTCCGATAGTTCGTGAGACTGGTGGACTTAAGGATACTGTTGAAGCTTACAATGAGTATGAGAGTAAGGGGACAGGCTTCTCGTTCATGAATTACAATGCTCATGAGATGCTTAATACCATAAGATATGCAAAGAGCGTATATTATAACAGAAAACGTGAATGGAACAAGATCATAGACAGAGCTATGGCAGCTGATTTTTCATGGAATAATTCTGCTGCTAAGTATGCAGAGATGTATGACTGGCTTGGCTGATGCGTTATAGAGAGAAGAAAGGGATAATTATGAAAAAGGCATTTGTAACTAAAGAAAAGATCGAAGAGATAGTAAAGGATTACCCAACACCTTTTCATATCTATGATGAAAAGGGGATAAGAGAGAATGCTAAGAGACTTAAGGAGGCTTTCTCTTGGAATAAGGGATATAAGGAGTTCTTCGCTGTTAAGGCTACTCCGAATCCTTCTCTTATAAGTATCCTTAAGGAATATGGTTGTGGTGTGGATTGTTCATCACTTACAGAGCTTATGC
>DOVJ01000214.1 GCA_003520145.1 Eubacterium sp. | reverse complement strand
CGTTTTATAATTAAATGTTGTCTGGGATACGACGCATATCTCTTTATCAGATTCCGCATATTCAAATGCTTCTGCTGCCTCTATGCTTCCTATGACATGATATTCACCACTGCACCATCCTTTTATGCCCTCAACCTCTGCATGTCCCTCGTTGCCTATTATCAGAACAACCTTTCCTGCAGCACTTGCCTCTCTCACTATCCTGTGAATCTTCAGAACAAAAGGACAGGTTGAATCAAGAACTTTCGCACCCGTTTTTTCAAGACGGTCATATACAGATTTAGCAACACCATGTGATCTTATGATAACAGTATCCTTATCCGTAAGCTCTTCGATTTTATCTTCTTCAACGATATCTATACCCTTATCCTTTAGGTCTTTTATAACCTCCTCGTTATGGATAAGAGGGCCGAGTGTATGAACATGCGATTCACCCGTATGTCCATATGCGGTCTGAACAGCCTTGGTAACGCCAAAGCAAAAACCGGCATTGCGCGCCACTTCTACTTTCATCTCACCAACTCCCTCACTTTTTGCACAACTTCATCTATGCTCATATCGGAAGAATCTATAAGGATTGCATCCTCAGCCTGAACAAGAGGAGATATCTCCCTATGCATATCAGCATAATCTCTCTCCATAATATCACTCTTGATCTTATCAAGATTAGCGTCCTGTCCCTTCATAACAAGCTCGTCATATCTTCTCTTTGCTCTCGCATCAGCGCTTGCAGTAAGATATATCTTAAGATTGGCATCAGGAAGAACAGTTGTACCGATATCACGACCATCCATAACAACATCATTCTTAGCGGCTATCTCACGCTGCATGTAAGTTAGTTTTTCTCTTACACATCTGTAACGACTTACCACACTTGCGCCCATACCGACAGCTTCCTGTCTGATTGCAGTACTTACATCCTCACCGCACAAGTATACTATAAGTCCGTTCTGGTCATACCTAAGATCAATCTTGATATCATCTAGCATGACCTCTATCTTCTTTTCTTCCTCAAAGTCTATCTTCTTCTTGATACAAAAAAGAGAGATTGCTCTGTACATGGCACCCGTATCAATATACACGAAACCAAGTTCCTTAGCGATAAGCTTTGCTATCGTACTCTTTCCGGCTCCTGCCGGTCCGTCTATAGCTATATTGTAACCCATATCATTCTCCTTTGATTCTGTTTATGATCTCACTTGCGGCAGCATGTGCAGTCGACCATGCTATCTGTAGGTTGAAGCCTCCTGTAAGAGCATCCACATCAAGAACTTCTCCCACAAAGAATATATCCTTGCTAAGTTTACTCTCCATGGTCTTCGGATTAATCGAATTAACGTCCACTCCGCCACATGTTATGATAGCCTCCTCTATAGGTCTTGTTCCCGTAATCGTCACAGGAAATGCTTTGATAAGCCGAAGAAGTCCTTCTCTTTCCTCTTTCGTTATCAGATTAACCTTCTTATATGGATCTATATTCGATAACCTTACGCAAACATCTATCATCTTATTCGGCAAGAGTGCCGAAAGTGAATTGGAAAAATTCCTGTTTATATTGGATTCAAAATCCCTTAAAAGCCTGTTATCAAGTTCCTTCTCATCAAGCGCAGGCTTAAGATCTATAAAAAGCTTAACCTTCTTACTCTTAATATTCCCTCTTATGACACTTGATGCCGACAATATAACAGGACCACTCACGCCAAAGTGAGTAAAAAGCATTTCGCCAAAATCCTCATATACACACTTATCGTCAGCATAGAACGAAACCTTAACATTCTTAAGGCTCAAACCCATAAGTTCTCTTACATAATCTTCCTTCGAAACAAGCGGAACCAGTCCACCTTCTATATCAGCAACCTTATGCCCAAGGCTCTTAGCAAACACATAACCATCACCTGTCGAACCAGTCTTAGTATAGGACGCTCCACCTGTAGCGATAATTATATATCTGCACTCGATATTACCCCTGTCGGTAGTAACAAGTCCTTTTTTTATAGACCTGACCTTCGTGTTAAGAAGCACATCACAGGTTCCTTCCCTTAACTTACGTTCAAATGCAGCGATAACATCCGAAGATTTGTCTGATTCAGGGAACACTCTCTGTCCTCTTTCAATCTTAAGTCTAAGCCCCCACTCTTCCAAAAGTGCATACATATCGTAATTGGAAAATTGATTGAAGGCACTGAACATAAACTTTTTATTCGTGATCACATTATCGAATAATTCCTGCGTATCGCAGAAATTTGTGACATTGCATCGCCCTTTGCCTGTTATAAAAAGCTTTTTTCCAAGTTTTTCATTCTTCTCCACTATGCAGGAACTTATACCTGCCAAGCCAAGCAAAGAACCGGCCATCATACCAGCAGCACCGCCACCAATCACACACACATCATAACATTTATTCATCTTTTATTCCAAAATCCAGGTTCACCGGATTGATATAATCATTGCCATTATACACATATTCTGAGGCTTCTAATCTCAAAGCCATATCATCCTCATAGGCTTTCAAACGAAGACTCATCACAAGTGTAAGTATCAGTGAACAAAGCGATATGGCGCACGTAGTCGAATATATCATACCATAACGCTTAGTCGGTGCTATCAACACACAAGCCGAATACAGACTGACAGGTGAACTAGCGTCATCAGTCAATGCAATTATCGGCACTTGTTTTGTATTAGCATATTCCATAGCTTTAAGGACACTAAAAGAATATTCAGGGAAACTGATAACAAAAAGTATATCCCCTTCTTTGATCCTATAAAGCTTATCCATGATATCACATGTTATGAGTACCACATCCTTGCCTGTTCTCGCAAGACCATCAGCAAGATAAGTGGCTACACTCATACTTTCCTTAACGCCAAGCACATATACGTGCTTTGCTTCATCTATGATGGATGCGGTATTATCAAGAGCACTTTCATCTATGTTGTTATACATATATTCAAGACGGTTGAGCTCATAGTGACTAACCTGTTCAATAGGTGAATTCGTCTCTATATCGGAAAGCGCCCTGCTCTTATGTTTTTCTACAACTGCTTGAGCAAGCTTTTCCTGAAATTCAGGATAACCACTGTACCCCATCCGCATAACATATCTTATAACAGTCGATTCGCTTACACCGACTTTCTCTCCTAATTTCAGAGCAGTAAGATACGCAGCTTCCTCCATATTGTTCAGTATATATTCCGAAAGCTTCTTTCCGTTCTTTCCCTGTTTTTCCATCTTAACTCTGATGGCATCCAACATCTCATTCTTATACATTATAAGTACATCCTAATTTGATAAAAGGGGGGCTGTAAAAAAACAGCCCCTTTAATATTATACTGGATAAGTCTTGTTAGTCTTATCTGCAACAGATTCATCAACCTTTGTCTGCTGAGCTTCTCTATACTTGAAGAATTCAGTAGCTACCGCAGGGAAAAGAGCATATGAGAGAACATCCTCATCCTGCTGCTTCCATCTTGCACACTCTTCCTCGAACTTAGATAACTGTGGCTTGATAAGATCTGCAGGTCTGCATGTGATAGGCTTCTCATCGCCGATACATTTCTTCTGAACTTCTGCGTTGAAAGGCTTAACAGTCTGACCGAATTCACCAAGAAGAACCTTCTTAGATTCCTTAGTAACCATCTTATATCTCTCACCCTGAAGGACATTGAGAACAGCCTGTGTACCAACGATCTGTGATGAAGGTGTAACAAGAGGTGGTTCACCGAAGTCCTTACGAACCCTTGGTATCTCTTCAAGAACCTGATCGAACTTATCTTCCTGCTTAGCTTCTGAAAGCTGTGAAACAAGATTTGAAAGCATACCGCCCGGTACCTGATAAAGAAGAGTCTTGATATTAACGCCAAGAACCTTAGGATTCATAAGACCGCTCTTAAGGGCTGCCTCTCTCTGTGGTCTGAAGTAATCAGCAATCTGAGCAAGAAGCTTCTGATCAAGACCTGTGTCATAAGGTGTACCCTTGAAGGTCTCAACCATAACCTCAGTTGCAGGCTGACTTGTACCCATAGAGAATGGTGACATAGCTGTATCAATTACATCTGCACCAGCCTCAACAGCCTTAAGGTAAGTCATAGAAGCAACACCTGATGTATAGTGAGTATGCATCTGAATTGGAAGATTAGTTCCTGCCTTCAAAGCCTTAACAAGCTCTGTAGCCTTGTATGGAAGAAGAAGACCTGCCATATCCTTGATACAGATAGAATCTGCACCCATATCCTCTATACGCTTAGCCATGTCTGTCCAATACTCAAGAGTATAGGCATCACCAAGTGTATAAGAAAGCGCTATCTGAGCATGACCTTTTTCCTTCTTTGCAGCATTAACAGCTGTCTTAAGATTACGAAGATCGTTGAAACAGTCGAAGATTCTTATGATATCGATACCATTTGCCAAAGACTTCTGAACAAAGTATTCAACAACATCATCAGAATAATGGTTGTAACCAAGAATATTCTGTCCTCTGAAAAGCATCTGAAGCTTAGTATTCTTAAAGCCCTCTCTCAACTTACGAAGTCTCTCCCAAGGATCTTCCTTGAGGAAACGAAGACATGCATCAAATGTAGCTCCGCCCCAGCACTCTACAGAATGATAACCAACCTGATCCATCTTATCGATGATTGGAAGCATCTGCTCTGTAGTCATACGAGTCGCAATAAGCGACTGATGAGCATCTCTTAATACAGTCTCGGTAATTTTTACTTTTTTTGTTTCGTTTGTATTATTCTCTGCCATTATAAAACCTCCATTACATAATACCAAATATCGCCATAAATGTACCAGCAGCAACAGCTGTTCCGATAACACCGGCAACATTTGGTCCCATCGCATGCATCAACAGGAAATTCGTAGGATCTGCTTCTGATCCAACCTTCTGTGAAACACGCGCAGCCATAGGAACTGCAGATACACCTGCTGAACCAATGAGCGGATTAACCTTTCCGTGAGTAACAGCACACATAAGCTTACCGAAAAGCACACCTGATGCCGTACCTATTACGAAAGCTATAAGACCAAGTACAACAATCTTAATTGTAGACCAGTTAAGGAATGCCTCGGCACTTGTAGTAGCACCTACAGATGTACCAAGTACAATAACAACTATGTACATAAGTGCATTCGATGCTGTCTCAACAAGCTGCTTAACAACGCCCGACTCTCTAAAGAGATTTCCAAGCATAAGCATACCAACAAGTGGTGCTGTAGTTGGAAGTATCGCAACAACAACTATAGTAACTATGATAGGGAAAAGAATCTTTTCAAGCTTAGATACAGGACGAAGCTGCTCCATCTTGATCTTACGTTCCTTCTCTGTTGTAAGAAGTCTCATTACAGGTGGCTGAATAATAGGAACAAGTGACATATATGAATATGCTGCCACTGCTATAGGTCCTAAGTATTCAGTCTGTCCAAGTTTACCTGCAAGGAAGATCGATGTAGGACCATCTGCACCACCGATGATAGATATAGCTGCAGCTGCCTTATCATTAAATCCAAGTAAAATCGCAAAAAAATAAGCCGCAAATATACCAAACTGTGCAGCCGCACCAAGTATAAAGCTCTTTGGATTAGCTATAAGCGGACCGAAGTCAGTCATAGCACCTACTCCTAAGAATATAAGAGAAGGAAGGATAGCCCATTCATCCAAAAGATAAAAGTAGTGTAACAAACCTCCGACACCATTAGCAGAATCTTCTACAGTAAGCATAATATCCGGATAGAGATTGACCAAAAGCATACCGAATGAAATCGGCAAAAGAAGAAGTGGTTCAAATTCTTTTCCGATAGCAAGGTATAAGAATACCAATGCTACAACTATCATGATTGCATTACCTATTGTAAGGTTAAAGAAAACGCTCTGGTGCACAAGGTTATCTAATGTGTTAATAATATAATCCATAATAACCTCCGCTTTGCAGATTAGTTAAGGCTTGCAAGAAGATCGCCGGCTTCAACCGCCTGACCTACAGTTACATTAACGCTAGCAATTGTACCATCCTGAGGAGCTACGATTTCATTCTCCATCTTCATAGCCTCAAGAACTATGATAGCCTGTCCTTTCTTTACAGCAGCGCCATTAGCAACGTTAACTTTAAGAATCTTACCAGGCATAGGTGCTGTAACCTTAACGCTTCCTGCTGCTGATGCAGGCGCTGCCTTTGGTGCTGCAGGCTTTGGTGCTGCAGCCTTTGGTGCTGATACAGGAGCTGATACTGCTGCGCCTGATCCTTCTTCTACTACTACATCATATGTATTACCATTAACAGTAATTGTGTAATTCTTCATCTTTAATTATCCTCCATAATTACCAATTTCTCTTAGTCGCTCTTCTTATAGAACGAACTCTGAAGCCTTCAACAGCTATCTCGCTGTCAGCTTCATAGGCTGCTATAGCTGCACTTATGACAGCTACAAGCTCTGAGTCATCAACAAGCTCCTCAGTCTGATCTTCCTTCTGTGCAATCTGCTCAACAACATTGTTAACAGCTTCCGTACGCATCATCTTAGCTTCTTCTTTAGCAGCCTTACGATCTGCAAGCCACTTATCAAGCATATTAACATACTTGAAAAGCGAGATAACCACGATTATTATGATAAGAACAACAAATACGGTACCCATACCCATAAGCGTATTGTACGCCGCATTAATAAGATTCTCCTTAATGCTACGCTTAACAACTATGTTTATATCATTGGGCATTAGATATTCTGCATCATAATCCTTTACAAATTCTTTCTTTAAGAAGAATATATAAGTTGCTGTACGCTTTTCGTATTCTACGTCAACCTTGATCTTTAATTCTTTTCTGTCAGCTTCATATTTATATTCACCGATAGATTTTAATTTTCCAAGATCATCTACGCTAGCTATCCAACCGTTGACAAGTTTGTACTTAACGCTCTTTGCACTGAGTTTTTTAAGTACATCCTCAGCATCCGACTTACTAAGGGCAGAAACGTCATTGATCATATTGGTCAGTTGCTTCTCGTAACTGGCTTTTTCATCAGAAGTAAGAGATATCTTTTCTTCTTCCTTCTTACCGCAGCCAGCCAAAGAGAATAAGCATATGAGCATACATGCAAGTATAAGTAATCTTTTTTTCATCCTTGCCTCCAGCATTATACTGTTCCATGCTTCTTGAATTCTACAGTAACTCTCTTAGTTGCAAGCATATCAATAGCATTTACAAGGTACTGACGTGTTCTCTCAACTTCGATAACACTGTCAACCTGACCTCTGCTGACTGCCGAATTGATACCAGCAACATTAGCGTCATACTCTTTAGCCTTCTCATCGATAAATCCGAGCGCATCAGTCTTATTAGCAAGTTCATCAGAATACATGATCTTAACTGCACTCTTTGAGTCGATCAAAGAAAGCTTAGAATCGTTCCAAGCAAATACAAGATCTGCACCTATGCTCTTAGAACCCATAACCACTGAAGCACTTCCGTAATTGTCGCCAACCAAAAGAGTAATCTTAGCAACATCAGCGCTTGCGTATGCATATGTAAGCTTAGCTGCTGCTCTAGCGATCTTCTTCTCAGACTCAACAGTAGCCTCGAAGCCCTTAACCTTAGAAATAGTCACAACAGGTATGCCAAATGCATCGCATTCATTGATGAAATCCGAAGCCTTATCACAGCCTTCCACTGTAAGGACATTCTCACGGTTGGCAACAATACCAACAGAATTACCGCCGATTCTTGCGAAGCCACAGATCATAGACTTAGCAAAGTTCTTCTTAACTTCAACAAAAGCGTTATTATCAGCAACATCCTTTATGAAATCAACCGGCTCCTTCATATCGTAATAAGCCTCTACAAAACGATTCACATCGTCACCATTATCGATTTCTTCAACACCATCCTGATTATTGGCAGGAATATAAGATAAAAGATCTCTTATTCCTGCATATATATCATCCTCAGAGCATACAAAGTCAACATTACCTGCTACTGAACCCTGATATTCAGCAGATGCAGTATTAAGTTTTTCCTTATAATTACCATCAAGAGCATTAGGGCTGTTCACAAAAAGATTTGCTTTCTTCTCTTCCATAAAAGCAAAATCAGAAAGGTTAGTGAATAATGAGACACCACCGCCACAATTGCCGAATACTGCAGTAATCTGAGGTATAACACCAGATGCCTGTGACTGCTTTGCATATATCTTACCAAACGCATCCATAGCATCTACAGATTCCTGAAGTCTTAAACCAGCACAGTCTATAAGACCGATGACAGGAGCTCCCATCTTGATTGCAAGATCATAGAGATTGATGATCTTCTTTGCATGCATCTCACCGATGGCACCGCCAAGAACCGCTGGATCCTGACTGTATACATATACAAGACTTCCGTTAATAACACCATAGCCTGTAACAACACCATCGCCAGGAGTCTCGCATGCATTCATGTTAAAATCAGTGCTTCGAGATTTCATACCAGCGCCAATTTCAACAAAACTGTTTTCATCAAGTAATTGTTCAATACGCTTACTTGCCAAACCTTGTGATTGGTTATTCATTGTCGTTCCTCCATTAGATATTTTATCCACGATACTTCTATTCTACAATTTTTCGTCGAATAATTCAAGCAGATTTGTGTATTTTTGCCAATAAAAAAAGAAGGCCTTCACCTAGACCTTCTTTTATGAATATTAGTTAATATCCTTCTTATTAAACTTACATATTCCCAGTACTGTCAAGCCTACACCATAAACCGCAAACTGAAGCAAAAGAAGTAACCACATCTTATTAGTTATATCTACCGTAAGGAAAGTGTTAACCGAATTATAAAGCCACAGATCATTTATAGCAAAATACGGCTTTGGCAGCGCATCAAACTTAAATCTAAGGTAAGAATACAACTCATCTGCAATAAGAAAAGGTAATGAACCAAGTATAAGCGTCGCTAACGAAGCAGCAATGGTTGAGCCTGCCTTCCTTATAGAAGAAGCATACATAATAGTGAATGAAACCATACACGCTATAATTATAGCTCTGCAAAGAATCATCAAAAGAAGATCAACTGGTTCAATGCTTGTTCCAAAGGTCATGCCCTTATCAAACTCAAAGAATATACTTCCGACACCAAGACACATAATAATGTTCAATATCTCGAAGAAGAAAGAAACACCAATTGAAGTGATAAGCTTCGAAAGATATATAGATGCTCTCGAATTTCCCTTAGATACAAGAATCTTTATAGTTCCTTCATCAAATTCCTTGCCAAAGAATCTCGATACAAATATAGTCTCAATAACAAACATATTGATCGACATCAATGATGATATATATAAAAACAATACATCATACGTTATACCTATACCATCGGTATTCGCATTAATTGCTATACCACCGATTATCGAAAGCAAATCTAATACTATAACTATAATAGAGCAAACATAAAAAGACTTACCCTTTTTGATCTTAAAAAGATCTGATTTAATCAGATTAAGCATTCTTCTCACCCCCCTGCATAATACCTATGATATAATTCTCAAGATCATCCTTCTTAGTTACAAGCTCACTAACCATAACTCCTGCGGTGCACAAAGCCATATTAATCTCAGCCGCACTCGCCTTTGAATCACCGATTATGATGCATCTTTCGAGCTCATTATACGAAGCATCGATTCCGAACTTCTCTTTGATAACACTAATAGCCTTATTATAATCATCAGCAACAATCCTTAAGGATGTAGATGTGAGATTCATAAGTGCTTCCTCTGTATATTCTCCAACAAGCTTACCCTTATGAATTATACCATAATCTGTCGCAATCTTGAAAAGCTCGCTTAAGATATGGCTCGATATAAGTATAGTCTTACCAGACTTTCTAAGATCCAGAAGTAGATTACGGATTGCAGCGATACCCGCTGGATCAAGACCATTGATAGGTTCATCAAGGATCAAGAACTCAGGATTGCCAAGAAGCGCAACACCTATACTGAGTCTCTGCTTCATACCAAGTGAGAACGCTTTAGCCTTCTTCTTCTCTCCTTTAAGGCCAATCAATTCAAGAATCTTATCAGCCTCTGAATAGTCTGTTATTCCCATCATCTTAGAAAATGCTATGAGATTATCCTTAGCTGTCATATTCATAAAAAGTGCTGGATTCTCGATAACACATCCTATCTTCTTTCTCTGTGCAAGAATATCACTAGAACCAAAAAGTTCATAGTTTCCACCAGTTTCCTTAATAAGACCAACTACAGTCTTCATGATTGTAGTTTTACCGGCTCCGTTCTCACCAACAAGACCATAGATGGACCCCTTTGGCACATTGATTGATACATGATCAACAGCAAGCTTTTTCTTATACTGTTTCGTCATATCATGTGTTTGCAAAACATATTCCATGTTTTATTTCCTCCCAATATAAATATAATAATCTGAATAAAAATCCCAGTAATCACATATAAACATGTATTACTGGGATCATATTATTCTTAGCATATCCGATTATAACGCAATATTATAAATCCCCTTACGATTCCCCCAACACCAATCATTCGTTATAAGTTATGTCACTACCTGATGACTTCTTCTTGCCAAATATCGACTTAGTTGTTCCCTTGCCGCCCTTATTATCAACCATAACAACAAATGCAACAAGTCCAAGAACAAATACAACAAGTCCAATCCAGAAAACAGGTCCAACTTCATCATCGTTCTTGATTTCTGAAATTGTCTTGTCTTCTATAACTTTACCCAAAGCTCTTGCCTCAGTGTCTGAAAGACCTCCGAAGTATATTCCGTAGAACTTAGCACTTCCTTCAAGAAGATACACATGATAGGTTCCTGCTTCTGGAAGCTGATATACAATCTTCTGAACACGCTGTGACGAACCATCATCAGGCACCACATAATAATCGCCATTCGAATCCACCAAAGGATCAGTCACGCCAAATGCAGGAAGACTACCTCTGTGCTCCTTGTCAACATTAAACTGAGCAAAATTCCTGACAACAAGACGATTTGTTATACCTGTGATACCTGTTTCATCACCAAGTACAAATACAATAAGCTGTGTAGGCTGTGTAACAGTAGCTTGAAAACTAAGAGAATTAAAACTACCTACCTTATTAAACTTTATGTATCTCTGGAAGTTAACATAGTCGCCATTGAACTTTGCTTCAGGTTCTGTTCCAACCGACCACAAACCATTAGCATTAACCGTTACTTTGTTATAGGTGTCAGCAAACATGTGATCACCCTCTTTAGGATTTATATCAGGATCAGATACAAAAAATCCCGCTTCACTACCAAACACTTGTACCGCACCCGCAAGGCTAAACACACACGCAATACTCATAACCGCAGCAACAAAAACAGCTGCAAGTCTCTTAGTGTTTCTCATATGTCTCTCCTAAATTAAAACAAATCTACGCTTCCTGTATATCCATCGATAACATAATATGCACGTCTATCCTGAGGCTTGATGTAGATCTTGCACTCCTTCATATCAGTAACCTTCTTACCAGTCTCTGCTGCCCATGCACTCTTAGCTCTGCTGGCAATCTCATCGAAATTATTCTCTTCACCATTATACTGGATAACAACTTCTGTCTTAGCAGCAACCTTAGCTGTGTTAGTTTCCTTCTTCTCATCAGCCTTAACAGTCTTCTTTGCAGCTGTCTTTGTAGTCTTAGCAGCCTTAGCTTCTGTCTTAGCCTCAGTCTTAACAACCTTCTTTGTTTCCTTCTTAGCAGCCTTAACTTCTGTCTTAGCAGCCTCTACAGCCTCAGCCTTAACTTCCTTAACATCTGTTGCTACAGCTTCTACAGCCTTTGTCTTAAGAGCAGCTTTCTTTACTTCACTCATAACTACCTCCATAAAATGAAAAATTATAGCAAATCATTAAGTTTCAGATACAAATCCCTCTCATGCGTATCCATAAAAGGCTCTAAAACTTCATATACTTGGTTATTATAACTCAATACTCTGTCAATGTCAATAGCAGACATGTATTTTTTATCAATTAATTCCAAATCTATCGGGACATATGTAAGATTTTCGAATCCGAGAAATGTGCCATATTCATTGTCACAGATTTTTTTACACACCATCTCGTTTTCAATCCTCACGCCATAAGCACCTTCTTTGTAAAAGCCTGGTTCGTTAGATGTAACCATTCCCGGTTCGAAGACGCAATCATCCGATCTTCTCTTCCACCTTATAGAATTAGGTCCCTCATGAACTCCAAGCAAATATGATACCCCATGTCCAGTTCCGCACTTATAATCACATCCCACTTCCCACAGGGCCCTTCTTGCAAGTATATCGAGATTCACACCGGTACATCCCTGCAGGAATCTCGCATTAAGAAGTTCAAACATTCCCTTAAGAGAAAGCGTGTACATCTTCTTTTCTTCTTCGGTGACTGGTCCCAAAGCTATGGTTCTCGTAACATCAGTAGTTCCTTCATAATACTGTCCACCGCTGTCAACAAGAAGCATACCTCTTGCTTCGACCAAAGCGGCGCTCTCCTTAGAACACCTATAGTGCATGAGTGCAGCATTAGCGCCATAAGCACTGATAGTCTCAAAGCTCTCCTCTATGAATCCTTCATTAGCACTTCTGAATTCATGAAGCTTTTCACTTAGATCATATTCTGTCAGTCCATCACGTGTATGCTCCTTAAGCCATAATATGAACCTTGTAACTGCGAGGCCATCCTTAATATGAACATTCTTCAGGTTTTTAAGTTCAGTTTCATTCTTAACAGCCTTCATATAAGACGAAGGATTAGGTTTATCTACACATTGATTACTGTCAGTAACCTTCTTATATATCTGGTAATTAACCTTTGCCACTTCAAGAAGAACTCTTTCGTTATTCAGATTATCGAGTTCTTCATAGAATTCATCATAGTCCTTAAGTACAACACCATGTGAATCAAGGTAAGTTCTGACATCATCGTCATACTTATCCATATCCGAATACAGAAGCACAACATTGTTCTCTATGACAAGATAGGCCATAACAACAGGTGTATAGGCTATATCGTTACCGCGGATATTAAGAATCCACGCGATATCATCAAGAGCAGACACAATATGAACTGTCGCATTATGCTTCTTCATACTCTCACGGATTCTAACGATTTTCCTATCGATATCCATGCCGCTATACTTTTCATCAAGAATCCACACCTTATTCTTGCTAAGCAGAGGTCTGTTCTCCCACAAAACATCCGAAGGATCATAGTCAGATACTATGTTGATATTAGAAGGAAGCGCTTTGGAAAGATTAATTCCAAACTCAGCACTCACAACCCTTCCGTCAAATGCAACTGTCGCATCGTCAAATACAATACTTTTGACATATTCATATATATCCGGAGTGTCGGCATCATTTTCCTTCATGAGTCTGAATCCATTAGGTTCTATCTCTTTTCTGGCCTGTATATAATAACGTCCATCCGTGTACAAAACAGCATCTTCAGCGGATACCACAACTGTCGCGTTAGATCCAGTAAAGCCTGAAAAGAACTCAACAGCACCGAAGTATTCTGCTGCATACTCCGACTGATGAAAATCAGAATTCGGCATGATGACTACATCTATCCCATCCTCGTACATTCTGTTACGAAGACTTTCCAATCTGTTCATAATGTACTCCTTCACATTACTAATCCTAAGTATTACTTTACCACTTTTTCGCGAAAGTGTCAAATTATATGCCATTTCGCACAAAAAGAACTCAAAAATTGCAAAAAATAGGGACTTTTTTCAAAAAAAGTGATGACAAAGCCCATTTTATGTGCTATAATCTACTATATACTAAATTAATATCTTTAAGGAGGATATAAGGTATGAACAGAAAAGATTTAGTTGATGCAATCGCAGCTAATGCAAAGCTCACAAAGACTGATGCTGACAAGGCTCTTAAGGCTTTCACAACAGTTGTAGAGGAGCAGCTTAAGAAGGGTGAGAAGGTTCAGCTCATCGGTTTCGGTACTTTTGAAGTTGCTGATCGTAAGGCTAGAACAGGTAAGAACCCTCAGACAGGCGAGAAGATTAAGATTGCTGCTTGCAAGTCACCTAAGTTCAAGGCTGGTAAGAGCTTGAAGGAAGCTGTTAACAAGAAGGCTAAGAAGGCTACAAAGAAGAAATAATTCTTGTTTTCTTATATCAAGTAATTTATCAAAACCCCAGGTTCTATCATTTGAATCTGGGGTTTATTTCAACAGCCACTGCTTGCAATATAAGGATAGAAATCGCCGCGTGTCGCAAGATGATAATCATATACCTTTGCCACAATACAAAAGGAATTCATCGTCGTCTAGCGACGATTGCAAGATTTCGTCATACTTTTGCAGGCTGGCGCAAGTGCGGGCGAACAATAATA
>DOVJ01000062.1 GCA_003520145.1 Eubacterium sp. | reverse complement strand
CCATCGGTATGAGCAAGTCTCGTACCCTTCATAGCGCTCTTGTTGACGAAGTCTACTGTCTTGCCTGCAAGATAATTAAGTCCATCGAGATCTACATCTTCCTTCTCGATAGTAAGATCAACCTTAGGATTCTCTATATTCACAACAGTCTCAAACATGATTCTTGCGCCATCCTGGATGAACTGACCCATAGAGTGAAGATCTGTAGTAAGGTCAACGCTTGCAGGGAATATACCCTTGCCATCCTTACCTTCGCTCTCGCCAAAGAGCTGCTTCCACCACTCAGATACATAGTGGAGGCTAGGCTCGTAGTTGCAGAGAATCTCTACGCTCTTGCCTTTTCTTAAGAGAAGATTACGAACTGCCGCATACTGCATAGCATCGTTCTCTTCGAAAGCCTTCTCCATAGCAAGACTTCTGCCGCTTGCAGCGCCCTCCATGAGCTTATCGATATCAGCGCCTGATACAGCGATCGGAAGAAGACCAACTGCTGTAAGAACAGAGAATCTTCCGCCTACATCATCAGGTACGACAAATGTCTCGTAACCCTCTTCAGTAGCAAGATTCTTCAAAGCTCCTCTTGCCTTATCTGTAGTAGCATATATTCTCTTAGCTGCGCCTTCCTTTCCATACTTCTTCTCAAGCATCTTCTTGAATACTCTGAAAGCTATAGCTGGCTCAGTAGTTGTACCAGACTTAGAGATGATATTCACTGAGAAATCCCTGTCACCTATAACATCTATGAGATTAGAGATATAGGTTGAACTGATGCTGTTACCTACAAAGTATATCTCAGGAGTCTTCCTAACCTCCTTCGATACGCAGTTATAAAAATTGTGTCTAAGAAACTCTATAGCCGCTCTTGCGCCAAGATATGAACCGCCTATACCTATAACAAGTAATACTTCTGAATCAGACTGAATCTTTGCCGCCGCGCTCTTGATCCTTGCGAATTCTTCCTTGTCATAATCCACAGGAAGATCTATCCAGCCAAGGAAATCGTTACCAGCGCCATTTCTTGAGAGTAAAAGAGCCTTAGCATCCTCTGCAATCTTCTTCACATAAGCCATCTCATGATCTCTTACAAATGCTTTGGCATTCTTGTAATCAAATGTAACCTTATTCTCCATGTTCAAACCTCCATGTTATCACTTATTTTATTACATCATACTTATCGATTAATGATTTAGACTTCAACTCATCAAGTACAGCTATGACCTTATCATAAGTATCCTTGATAGCTCCGTCATCCTTAACTTCAAACTTAGCAGATGTAGCCTTCTTAGTAAGTACAGAAGCAAGATCTTCTGCAGAAACCACTTCAGAGCCAACCTTGATCTCGTTATCCTTAATCGATATCGTAACAGTCTCAGTCTTCTCGCCCTTGTTGGCATCATCCTTAACTGTAGCTTCCTTAGCGCTGTCCTTCTTACCTATGATATCGTCAAACATACCACTTGAATATCCATAACCGCCTCCAAGTGCAAGAAGTGCTACCGCTATGGCAGCAGCTATACCACCGCCACTTACTTTTTTCTTCTTTTCCTTCTCTGCCATCTAAGTCCTTCTCCTTAAATCATAATGTGAGGTGAACCAATCACCTATCCCTTATTATAGCACTTTACATCACTTATCGCAAGCCAAACTTGCACTCACAAAAGCCTCTATATCCTTGACAGTATCGGTATCCGGTTCCTCTTCGCTGACGCACCAGCCTACACGCTTATCAGTATTATTAAAGCCACCTTCTTCTATCGACGCATATTCCTTGCAAAGAGGGGACTTACCACCTAAGTTATCCATAAAACCTAAATCATCTATTATGGACACATTTCCCCAAACAGGATCAGCTTTCGCAATAACCGTTTTGTAAAACAGCGCTTCAGATGTCATACTCTGCCATGGTCTTCCAAAATATCCAGGCTTTGAACGATGATCCGAATCATTATCAACTTTAGGGATAGCGCTATCCACACGACACTTATAGAACACATAACCTCTGCCATAAAGCTGTCTCGGTGCAGCTATATAAGCCTTATCATGCTTTCTCGAACTCGCACTTCGATCAGATGTATTCATAAGAAGCTGACACTTGTTAAACAAAGCCACCATGCCGCCAAATATATAATCAACACTGCCCATAACGATGCATCTGTCGAATACAGCCTTAACGCCATCTCCGCCATAGAGAGTATCCTGTCTTCCAACAAAACGACAGTTTTCAAAGTATACATCACCTATACCGTCACGAAGTGCCAGACAAGCCGCACGTTCTATATATTCACGCTCAGATACCTTCGTATCATACGCCTCCATAGCAGTTCTCGAAACCTCTCCCTCGTGCGCATTGCTCCTCTTCTTGATAACATCCTTCTTAGAAGCAGGGCTTATATACTGGTTAAAGGAATTCTCAAATATGATTCCATATGCTTTAAAGCCCTTATTGAATACCCTGACGGTCGCATTCCACAAACTGTGCCATCCAGCACCAGGATTTTCCTCAGAAATCCTGTCATTAAATCGATTTACTGCAAGTGCCCCAGGCGAATAGCACAGATCTTCTCCCATACTATAATAATCATAACCATGACCGTAATACCATGTTATTCTTACAGCCCTATCTCCTATATGCGTGCCGCAGTCTCTAAGCGAGATATCAGGCTCACCATTATCATACAGGCTGTTTTTGATGGTTATGTTATCAGTCTTGACTATTATATTCTCCTCATAATTACCCGGATCTATGAAGATAGTGACTCTCTCATCTTCTTTTCTGTCCATATGAGTAGCATGATCAAGAGCTTCTGTGACCGTTTTGAATTCTCTCTCAGGTCCAACCCTTAGTTCACTTCGATATGCAACGCGCTTCTTAGCAGCGTTGATATACACATATACTGATTCATAAGGACAGCTATATGTCTCATCGCCAGACAGCTTCACGATATGCTTTTCGGCCCCTGCCTGATAATAATACATGTTGACCACATCCCCGACATGTAGATCCGTGAGGGTCAAAGAAGTACTAGAACCCATAGTTATACTGTATTCTTCACGCTCTACAACATTAAGTTCAAGCGTTACAGGCTTACCATCAACAACCAGATCATAATTGTCGCGAATCATAAGAGAAGGTTTAAAATCCAAGAGAGGATGAACTTCATACCTGCCGTTTCGAAGCATGATCTTCTCGTCCTTCGAGAAGCCATATATCGCGCCATCTAAAACATTCTTAAAGGATAGACCGAAGTCTCTTTCACATGTAACCTCATAAGTCTTGCGTCTTTTGAACTTAAAGTCCCTTAAGGTGTTTTTTTCTATGCAAACTTCTGTTTCAAGATTCTCGATTTCATAATCCCACACCTTGTCAAAAACAAGCTCATATTCAATTCCTGGCTCGACATACACTTCATATGCAGGACCACCACGCTTGACAACAGGCTTAAAAACCCTCTTAACATGATTATCCTTAAGCCTGCACTCAACTGAGAAGCCTTCTGGAAATGTATCTATATACAAACCTCCACACAGCTTTACCACCTTAACTCTGTCGATAACTATGACGTTGCCAGGGAATTCATAGGAGACCACAAAACCCATCAGCCCCTTTTCGTTGACGAATTCCACCTCGTAGTCATAACCTTCATAAAGCTCTATGTTGTAAGTATTGTCAGAAGGGTGAATCTTTGCGAAATACTCCTTTTTATTCGAAACATTTCTAAAGAGAAGCTTATAAGATGTCTCCGGTGTAACCCTGTATTCGATTGCACCACTGTATCTTACCTTGTGATTATTTATACGCATAATGCGCGAACATACGATCTTCTCATCGACGCAGTAAAGCTTATAGTGACCAGCCTTGGCAACTGCAAAACGCGCCTCTTCACAACCATACTCACAGGTATACAGGAAACGGTCAACCTCGCAGTCATCTTCATCAAGAAGAATATACGTTGCTGGATTACCATTAGAAGACAACACAAATACATAGGTCTGGCCTTCTTCCATCCAGATCTCGAATCTCGTGTCTATAAGCGCATAACTGTTTGAATATATGACACCCTGATAGGTCTTACCATTCTTGCCGACCTTGACGCCGTTATCATCCTTCCTTGTAACAAGAGGATTAGTAGTCCTTATACGATTATTGTCCTTGTTGCTGACAAAATCTATACATCTCTTACCTTCATGATCACAGAGTGAAAATGTACTGATATCCACGCCCGAAGTGCCACCTTCTATACCCTCGTAGAAAGAGTTGATGACATCCGGGGTCAGGTTATTGTATACACCGTCTTCTACCTCTGCTCCAAAATCCCATACATCTATATCTTTAATCACTTTACAATCTCCACTTTATCATCACCAAAACTCTCACCCTCAGGAACATATATGATAAGATTTACCTTCTTTTGCTCCTTGTCACGCTTATCTATGCACTTATTACGATGTGTATAGCCTTCAAGCACAATCTCACCATCGAGAACCTTGTAGGTTCTCGATAGCTTCGGTCCGCAATAATCATACACTATCTCGTACCTTGCATCGAGACTTGTCTGATATGTCACTTCTACATCAAGACCCACTATCCTGATGCGATTCAAAGATTCACAATAATAGGACTCTGTATTGCGATTCATGTTGTCATAGATAGTTGCATTGGCTATATCGAAGACATAATTCTTCGAAGCTCCCATAGCCTTGGAAGCACTTGTAAAAACTATTCCAGAAAGCGCAAATACCAAGGCACACACGCACATGATCTTAAGTGCCACAGACTTATAGAATTCCTTTTTTTGCTTCTTTTTCACAGTAGAATATACGATAAGATTCACTGCGATAACTAACATACATATCACCAAAAGGACATATCCAGTACATCCCAAAAAGTATAAATCATATGAATTGGTCTTCATATCACCCTCCAAAAAAGAGCCGTCCATTCACTAAGACGGCTCAAAAATCAGACAAAATCCTATTTGGCTTCCTCAAGTTTAGATGCGCTGCTATTAAGAGAATCTATAATCTTGCTTACAGCAGCAACAGTTTCGGCGTTAGTCTCACTGGTCTTATAGGTCTCAGTTGCATGCGCAGATACCTCTTCGGTAATGGCTGATATCGTCTGAATACTGTCAACAATGCTTTCGTTAGCATTCTGTAAAAGATTAACGGCATCGCCAAGCTTTCCAGTAGAATTCTTGATATCGTCTGTTCTCTGGGATATATCCACAAATCCCTTGGCGGTATCCTTAGCATATCTGTACTGAAGCTTATTGTCATCGATCACCAGATTAATAGTATCGGTTACGATAAGAAGTTCCTCTGATACATCGTTGATGAGGTCTGTTATGTTCTCTGTAGCTTCTGTAGTCTGATTAGCAAGATTAGATATCTCTCCGGCAACAACTGCAAATCCCTTGCCGGCATCTCCCGCTCTCGCAGCCTCTATGGATGCGTTCAGAGCAAGAAGACTAGTCTGTGTCGTGATGTTGTTGATAACATCTATGATAGACTGCATCTTACTTGTATACTCGTTGAGCTTGCCAAGTTCGGCAGCAGCCTTCGTGTTGGCGTCATCTGTTATCTTAGCCTGCTCAATAAGATTATCTACGTTATTGCGTCCAGCTACGATTGCCTCTTCAGTTTTCGACATATCAAGCGCTATCTTGTTACTTAACTGATTCACACTATGGATATGTTCCTGTATCTCCTCAGTCTTGATGAGCTGAGTCTGAACAGAATTGGCAGTATCCTCAGCACCTGCACTTACCTCAGACATAGCGACCTTAGTCTGCTCTATAGTCTTCTCAAG
>DOVJ01000185.1 GCA_003520145.1 Eubacterium sp. | reverse complement strand
TATCTTAAAACAAGATATGTTGACGAAGGACTCACAAAATCTGAAATTGACAGTATAATTCTTTCTCTTCATGCAATATCGGGAACCTTGTATGAAGATAATAAGCAGATATTACAGAAGATATCTGATGGTTTTATTTTTAATCGTGAGGATAGATCGAAAAAAGATATATACATAGAACTGCTGGATTATGAACCGGACGCAGAGAAGAATCGAAATATCTATAAGATTGTAAACCAGTTTGAGATTGAAGGATATAACAATCAGCTGCGTATTCCGGATGGGATAGTATTTGTAAACGGGATCCCATTGGTTGTACTTGAATTTAAGAGTGCAATCAAGGAAAACACAACGATCATGGATGCATATACGCAGTTGACGGTTAGGTATCAGCGTGACATCCCTGAGATATTTAAGTATAACGCATTTGTTGTTATATGTGATGGTGCAAACAGTAAATATGGATCACTGTTCTCGCCGTATGACTTTTTCTATGCATGGAGAAAAGTGGAAGATAACGATCCTGAGATGGATGGTATCAATTCCCTTTATACAATGGTAAATGGCCTGTTCCGAAAAGATCGTTTGCTTGATGTTGTAAAGAATTTCATATATTTCCCGGATACATCGAATAACAGTATAAAGGTAGTATGCCGGTATCCGCAGTATTTCGCTGCAAATAATCTTTATGAGAATGTAAAAGCACATATAAAGCCGGAGGGAGATGGTAAGGGCGGTACTTATTTCGGCACGACCGGATGTGGTAAGTCATATACCATGCTCTTTTTGGCGCGGCTTCTTATGAAGAGCAGTTACTTCAAAAGTCCGACTATAGTGGTGATAACAGACAGAACGGATCTTGATGATCAGCTTGCGGGGCAGTTCCTGGCATCAAAGCAGTTTCTTGGGGATGAAAATGTCATAAGCATTGACTCCCGTGAAATGCTTAGGAAGGAACTTCAGAACAAGCCGAGTGGTGGTATATATCTGACGACTATTCAAAAATTCACAGAAGATTTGGAACTTCTGACTGATCGCAGCAATGTTATCTGTATATCGGACGAGGCTCATAGGACGCAAGTAAATCTCGACATGAAAGTACGTGTGACAGATAAAGGTGTCAGCAGGAGTTTTGGGTTTGCAAAATATCTTCATGATTCGTTGCCAAATGCAACATATGTTGGTTTTACGGGTACACCGATAGATGCAACAATTGATGTGTTTGGGTCAATAGTGGGACACCCGTATACGATGACGGAAGCGGTGAAGGATGGAATAACCGTAAATCTGGTATACGATGGGAGAGCAGCAAGAGTCACATTGGACTCTAATAAGGTAAAGGAAATTGAAGAATACTATGATCGCTGCGCTGACCTGGGGGCTACGGAAGAGCAGATTGAAGAGAGCCAGAAGGCGGTTGCCCATATTGATGCGATCATTGGTGATCCTGACAGATTGCAGGCAGTAGCGAAGGATTTTGTTATCCATTATGAAAAACGTGTGGAAGAGGGAGCAACTGTTGCTGGTAAGGCAATGTTTGTGTGCTCAAATCGTAATATAGCTTATCGCTTCTATCAGTATGTTATCAGGCTCAGACCAGAATGGGCGGAGAAGAAAAAGGCTGCCGATGGGGTAGAACTTACAGAAAAAGATGAAAAAGAGTTAAAGCCCATTGAGAAGATCAAACTTGTCATGACCAGAAATAAGGATGATGAGAAGGCTTTATATGACATGCTTGGAACAAAGGATGATCGTAAGGAATTCGATCGTCAGTTTAAAAATGTAAAATCCAATTTCAAGATAGCCGTTGTTGTAGATATGTGGCTGACAGGCTTTGATGTGCCGGCACTGGATACCATATACATAGATAAACCCATACAGCAGCATACTTTAATACAGACGATTTCAAGAGTAAATCGTGTGTATGAAGGCAAGGATAAAGGTCTGATCGTAGATTATATCGGAATCAAAAAGAATATGAATCTTGCGCTCAGAAAATACACGAATTTTGAGAAAGAAGAATTTGAAAATATTGATCAGGCAGTCTCGCTTGTAAAGGATACGCTGGAAGTGTTGGATGCGATGTTCCATAACTTCAATGCTCATGACTATTTTGAAGGTGATCCGCTTGAACAATTGAACTGCTTGAACCGTGCAGTTGAATATGTTCAGCTGACAGAGGAAATGGAAACAAGATTCATGGCTGCTGTTCGCAAAATGAAGCAGTCCTACAATCTGTGCAGTGGAAGCGATGCCTTTACCGATGAAGAAATTGAGAAGATTCATTTTTACCAGGCAGTAAGATCGGTACTATTTAAGCTAACCAAGGGAGAGGCACCGGACATTGCTCAGATGAATGCGAAGGTGAGAAAACTTCTTGAGGGTGCAATACAGTCTGATGGAATAGAAGAACTATTTGAGACCGGAAAGCATATTGATATTGATATATTCAGCGATGAGTACCTGTTACGAATTGAGAAGATAAATCTTCCGAACACAAAGATTAAAGCGTTACAGCGTTTGCTTGCCTATGCTATAGATGAGTTTCGGAAGGTAAATAAGATTAAGAGTATTGAGTTCGATGAGCGTATGAAAGCGGTAGTTGATATGTATAACAATCGCCGCAAAGATGAAGCATTTGCTAATGAAGTTCTGGATGATGTGGCAGAACAATTAGCTCAGTTACTTCACGAACTCAAATCTGAGAAGAACTCTTTTGAAGCTATGGGGATAGATTATGAAGAAAAAGCCTTTTATGATATTTTATCAGCTGTAGCTAAGAAATATGAGTTTGAGTATCCGAAAGATAAGATGATCGAACTCTCTAAAGAGATAAAAGTTGTTGTAGATGATAAGGCAAAATATACTGATTTTTCGACCAGGGAGGATATCAAAGCAAGCCTACAGGTCGATCTAATTGTTCTTCTGGATAAATACGGATACCCTCCGGTAACGATTGATGATGTATACAAGGAAGTATTAGAGCAAGCAGAGAATTTTAAGAAGTATTCATAGGATAAGGAGGATTCAACATGTCGAAACTTAACATAGATCAACAGACAATAAAGGAGTTGTTTTCTAATAAAAGGTCGGATTTCCTTATTCCTGACTATCAGAGACCTTATGCATGGGAAGAAACAGAATGCCAGACTTTATGGGATGACATTTTTGCGTTTGCATTTCCGGAAAACGATTATAGTCTTTTCAAAAGTGATGAGGATGAATATTTTCTTGGACCCATTGTTACATTTAAAAATTCGGATGGAAAGTTGGAGATTATTGATGGTCAGCAGCGTTTGACTACGCTTATGCTTCTCTTGCGGGCTTTTTTTGCAAAATTTGGTGATATGCAGGATGCCAATTCAAAGAGTACAAGCGAGGATATTGCAAAGTGCATCTGGAAGACAGATGAATTTGGTAATCCGGATAAAAACAAGCTGAAGATTGATTCTGAAGTATCTTCAGACGATGACAAGGAGGAGTTTCTTTCCATTTTGAAAAATGGAAA
>DOVJ01000065.1 GCA_003520145.1 Eubacterium sp. | reverse complement strand
ACTTACGCTGTTCCCAAGCATAATTTTCCTCATACAAAAAAGGACTATTTTCCAAGCATAAAATAACCCCTTTTCATTTTTAGTTAGAATATCTCTCATCAATACCCTATTACATCTTTCTCAACTGCCTCAATAACCTCAGCTGGTATAGAATCTACATCTATTCGATATACCGTATTCAATCTCGGATTGTAGATGCCAAGATACTTTATGCTTTGAAATTCACTATGTATAGAATGAAGTCCCATACGCCAGTACACAAGAAGCTGAAGGGTATAACGACTATTAGGTGGATTCTTTGATACTTTAAAATCCCAAAGTGTGTCACTCGTTATGAAATCACCATCACCGGTTATGATTTTATCGGTATATCCACCTTCCATAGTAAAACCATCAAGTACCTTAGGACCATAGTCCTCAAAGAATTTTACAGCTCTTGTGACCATAATACGAATATTAGATATAGTCGACTGATCAACCATAGTATCATCTTCTGAAGGAATCGGCGCAGATGCTCTTCTTGCACAATTATCATAACAAACAAGATTTATTGCTGCTGTTATAGATTCATCATCAAGACCTTTTATACGGCCAAGCAATAATTCCGCTCTAAAGCCATGATCAACACTATTTGCACCTAACATAGATACAGCAAATGCTTCTCTAACTAGAGTTCCTGTCATAAATCGTGTAAGATAATCTACTGCCATGCCTACCAATTGTGGTTGTACATTCTCTGGCTCCAATTCTTCAATGCCAGCGCCCAATTGAATGCATTCTAAGGATGAAGGATTTATATAACCTCCGCGTGGTTGTGTAATCATATCTATTCGTTGTACAACAGAACAACCTTGATTTATATAATGATCAGCATCTTCATGTATACTATTTGCATCGGTATTTCCATCATCCATATCATTAGCATCACCATCAATATTAAATCCGCCAGACAAGATAAAGTCTCGAAGTAGATCCGCCGCTTTAATATTAACCATATACATCGGAATACTTGTTTTTTCTTTTTGTTCGAAGTACAGCTTTGCTTTTTCTTTATTTATTGTTGCCCTTAAATCATCAAATCTGCCATACTCATTAATATTCTCCGATGTTACAGTTGAATTCATCAATGCTCGCAATTTTTCTTCATAGACGCCTAATCGATTTACTACTCTCTTGATATGATTGTCTTTGATCTTCATTTCATAGATTACTATATATTCTCTGAATGTCTTACCAGGTTCCATCTGAGCCTTGCCTGATTCCACATCATGCAAGAAGATATTGGCATACTTCTGTTCTGTCTGACTGAGTACTGCAAATGATTTATGAAGCTCATCAAGTGTTCTTTGCACCTCTTCTGAATCAACGTTTTTCTGAGATAAAATCCATAGATACTTTTCAAACTTCGAGTTCATGTAATTAGTATCTATACGACCTGTATCGATTTCAATAAGGCTCGGTTCTATATCATACGGAGGTTCTTCACCTTCAGGTCCTGGACCACGTCCAAATAGTTCCTTATATCGCATTACAAGAACAAGATATGTCGTCTCGTCAAATTCCATCTCAACTATAGAAGTTGAATTATCTTCTTCATGTACAAAAGAATACTCATTCTCTTTCCACGTAAAGCCCTGTATCATGGAAGCTTCAAGATAATTATTAAAGCGCTTGAACAAAAGGGCAAATCTACCTCTATCAGCCACATCCATCGGCAGTTTTTCGAAGTTTTCTACTCCGGCATTCTCAAAGAGTTCACTTATATCACGATATATTTCATTTAGTTTATTTAGATTATGTTCTAGCTTCTGAACAAATAATCCTGCCGGCTTATCTCCCGAATAGAGTTTTATGGCTTTCTCTATATTCTTTTCCATCGTATGAGGATATCGATAATAACGTATTGTACCAAATGGCTTTTCGTTGTTATTAAAGATACGATTTGTACGCGAAAAAGCTTGTATTATATTCTCATACTTAAGAAGCTTATCCATGTATAAGGTATTAACCCATTTCGAGTCAAATCCTGTAAGCATCTGATCTACTACGATTAATAAGTCTAATTGTTTATCAGGCTGTCTATCAATCATAAGATATGGTGCCTTATGCGCAAGTCGTGCTGATATATCTTTCTTCATCATCGCATATGAACGCGCATTGTTACCTCCACGTAACGAGAAATTCTGATCATAAGCCCTGTTATAATCTTCTATAATCTCAATAAGTCCATCTTCCTTAAATATAGCTCCACCATTGTTATCGATAGAAGGATCAAAAAGCCCTGTAACCTTCAGATTAGGAATCTCCTTACGTATAAGCCGATAATACTCTATCGCTTCAGGTATACTGCTAGTGGCAAGAATAGCATGAAACTTACCTCCATGAGATAAGCGAATCCAATTATCCTTGATATCCTTTACAACCATAGATTTATGTTTTATGTCCCTATACTGGGATGTACCAATAAACTCTTCTATTCCCTTGATATGCTTGCCGTCAGCACCTTCTTCACCGGCCATAGGCACTTGTGATGGATCCATATATTTATAATACATTGCTGATTTGGCTGGATCAGCCAATGCTTCTTCTACACTAGAAGCCTTAGCTTTCTCAAGTGCGACAGCCTCACGAACATCTTTATCCGCATATGTTAGAACCTTATATGGGTCAAATCCTAACACATTGCCATCTCGTATACCATCTGCGATAGAATATCTATG
>DOVJ01000148.1 GCA_003520145.1 Eubacterium sp. | reverse complement strand
CTTTCTTTATCCTCTTCAAGCTTTGCGGCAATCTCCTTGGCGCTAAGCCCTGCATCTATGAGATTAAGCGCCTCTTCAACGAGGATTGACGTACCAACAGTCACATTGTCACTATCTACGACATATATCCCCTCTCTGTCACCAGCCGCTATACATGCGCTCTGGTATGTACCTGAAAGCTTAGAAGAAAGAGTTATGACAATAGCCTCATCTTCTGGAGCGATCTTATCATATTCATCTTCAAACTTGATTGGCGTGGCCTGACTGGTAGTCGGTATAACATCATCCTCTATGAGTTTTTCATAAAATGTTTTGTTATCTATAGTAACCTTGTCGATATATTCGACATCGCCAAAGTGCACCGTAAGTGGCACGACACATACTCTTTTTCTGACTTCATCTGTAAGATCGGCAGTCGAATCAACTATTACTTTAATCATTGTTCTTCTTTGCCCCTATCTTATCGAGATTATCACTTATAATATTGAGAGCAGAATACATAGACTTAAGTTCATCAGCCGATAAACCTACGCTGACTTCCTCTACAAACTCATCTATCTTTTTACATACAACCTTAGCAATCTCTTCACCGCGCTTTGTAAGTTCTATACGCTCATTATGGCGTCTTCTGGTATCCTGATTACGAGGTTTGATTAAGCCTTGAACTTCGAGGTACTCTATTCCTCTTGATACATTGCCCTTATCCTCGCCAAGAAGATTAACTAGCACAATAACTGTATTGGCGATACCATTATACAGATAATACAGACAATTAACATGAATACCTCTCAATCCATATTCTCTCATCTGATCGCACTTAATACGCTTGATGTCTTTTTCTATCTTTCCGATCAAGAGCGTAAACTTTTCATACTTTTCCATAGTTTTATTCCTCCATATATTACAATTGTTTTGACAATGCAATAATTATAACATAAGTGCTTTGCATTGTCAATAAAAAAATTACTGTTTATTACCTATACTGTCTGTTTTCAATTCTATATTCTTCGCGTCCTTATAAATCGAATCGTTGCAGACATAACCTCTTACACTTGAAAGCGGATAGATGTTGGTATTACGTCCTATGATGCAACCCGGATTAAGAACCGAATTGCATCCAACTTCTACACAATCACCGAGCATAGCGCCCATCTTGCGAAGTCCTGTCTCAATCACATCTGAATATATTCTGACCTTAACATCCTTCTTATCAGACTTGACATTAGATGTTATGGAACCAGCGCCCATATGAGCCTTATATCCAAGAATAGAATCACCTACATAATTGTAGTGTGGAACCTGAACATTATCAAAGAGGATAACATTCTTAAGTTCTGTAGAATTACCAACTACACAGTTCTTACCCACTATAGCCTTACCTCTTATGAAGGCACAGTGTCTTATCTCAGCGCCTTCATCGATGATACAAGGTCCTGTTATAGAAGCTGTACGCGCTATATTAGCACTCTTTGCATACCAGATATTGCCGTTGACACACTCAAACCTCTCTGGATCGAGTGTCGGACCAACCTGCATGATGAAGTCCTCTATGAGAGGAAGAACCTCCCATGGATATTCCTTCGATCTGATAAGACTTATAGCTATACTGTTATCTGTCAAAAATAACTCTCTACACTTAACTGAATACTCAAACATATCTATCTCCTAATCACTCTACTGTTACAGACTTTGCAAGATTACGAGGCTTATCAACATCACAGCCCTTAAGAACTGATGTATAATAAGCAACCATCTGAAGAGGAACGCATGCAAGAATAGGCATAAGAACATCATCCTCAAGTGAAGGGATTCTGATTATATAATCAGCAGCATCCTCTTCAACTGACAGATTCTCCTTGCAGACCATGATAACATAAGCGCCTCTTGCCTTAACTTCTTTGACATTGCTTATGGTCTTCTCCATAAGATCATCCTGAGTAACAACCGCGATAACAGGCATATTCTCTGTCACAAGAGATATAGTACCGTGCTTAAGTTCTCCAGCTGCATAAGACTCTGAATGTATATATGATATCTCCTTAAGCTTCAAAGAGCCTTCCATACTGAGGGCATAATCAAGTCCACGTCCGATATAGAGAAGACTTGTGGCGTTGACAAGCTTAGATGCAGCGAACTTACATACATCTGCAACCTTAAGTGTTTCCTCAAGTTTAGTATTGATATCTCTTAATTCTCTAACATAACGCTTACAGGTTGCTTCATCGATCACACCTCTTGCGAAAGCCAGTCTGAAAGAGAATAGATACAGAGTTGCTATCTGCACTGCAAATGCTTTGGTACTTGCAACTGATATCTCTGGACCCGCATGTGTATATATAACCTTATCAGCCATACGTGCTATAGATGAACCCTTAACATTGACAATCGCAATAGTATCAGCACCACGATTTTTACCAAGTTCAAGAGCAGCAAGTGTATCAGCAGTCTCACCTGACTGTGATATAACGATCATAAGGTCATCCTTCGTAATAAGCGGATTTCTGTATCTGAATTCGGATGCGATATCGACTATAACCGGAACTCTCGCAACCGCCTCACATACATACTTGCCTACAAGACCTGCATGCATAGCAGTACCGCAGGCAACAACATATATGTTATGATACTTCTTTAATTCTTCATCTGTAAGATCAATCTCAGAAAAATCAGGCATATCATCCTGGATTCTAGGAGTGATAGTTGTGCTTATAGCTACAGGCTGCTCATAGATTTCCTTAAGCATGAAGTGCTCATAACCACCCTTTTCAGCTGCATCCATATCCCAGTCAGCAACCTGGATTTCCTTAGTGATAGGCTCCTTGTGAATATCGAAGAATTCAACATTATCAGAAGTCAGTACAGCGATTTCATCGGTACCAAGAAGATAATAATCTCTTGTATACTTAAGGATAGCAGGCACATCAGATGCGATGAACTGCTCATTCTTAGCTGTTCCAACTATAAGTGGACTGTTCTTTCTCACTGCAAATATCCTATCAGGGAAATCCTTGAACATGATACCAAGAGCATATGAACCTCTGATCTCACCTAGAACCTTAGATATGGTCTCAATTGGATCACCATCATAATAGTAATCAAGGAGCTTTGCAAGAGTCTCTGTATCTGTCTGAGACTCGAAACCATAGCCCTGGCCCATGAGGAATTCCTTGATTTCCTTGTAATTCTCTATAATACCGTTATGAACAATAGTAACTCTCTTGTTTCCATGAGGATGAGAATTAATATCTGATGGCTCACCATGAGTAGCCCATCTTGTATGACCTATACCGACATGACCGGTGATCTTCTTACCTCTTTTGAGCTTATCTGCAAGTTCACTAAGCTTACCCTTAGTCTTACATACAGATATATTGCCCTTCTCAAAAACAGCGATACCTGCAGAGTCATAGCCCCTGTACTCAAGCTTTGAAAGCGCATCCAAAAGCACTTCAGTACAATCGCGATCACCTACATATCCAACAATTCCACACATACTAAATACCTCTATTTTTTATAATATTTTGCAAATGTATCGAAGTAAGCGTCCATGTTACCTCTAACATATACTTTTTTTACACCTTCCGTACGACGCGTCACAAACCCGGAAAGCTTCTCCATATATTCAGCCTTGCCAAGCTTTCCGTCGGCGACCATGGTAAGTCCCTTCTCCCAACTAGCAGTAAGCTCAGGATTAAGAAGCTGCTTTATCGAAGCATTTACCGCTTCGTACACAAGCTCACCAAGCAACGTCGGTGTAAGAATCTGTGTCTTCTCATTCAACGATATATAACTTATATTTACAAGTTTCTTAAGTATCTCAGCCCTCGTTGCTGAGGTACCTATACCGCTTCCCTTGATCTGAGCTCTTAATTCCTCATTCTCTATAAGCTGCCCTGCATTCTCCATAGCAAGTATTATGGATCCGGAATTATACCTCTTAGGCGGAGAAGTCTCGCCTTCCTTGGTGAGAAGATCATCAACAGGAATCTTAGCACCCTTTTTTATCTTCTCAAGATAGCTTACAACAGCTGCACCAAGATTCTCATTACCCTCCTCCTCGGCCTCGGAATTATCCTCGATGCCGTATATCTTAAGATAACCGCTGTCCTTAAGAACTCTGCACGAAGTTGTAAAGCTCTCGTTACCTATCATGGCAGTTATGGCATATCGCATATATACCGCCTGCGGTAAGAATATGGCAAGTAACCTCTTAGTTATCATATCATATACAACGGCTTCGTTATTAGAAAGACTCTTAAGCACGCCAAAACCCTGACCTGTAGGGATTATAGCATAATGATCCGTAATCTGCTTATCATCGACATATCTGGTCTTCTCAAGCCCCTTAAAACTCCCAGTCGATATGATCTCGTTACATATATCCTTATACTGAGGAAGGGAAGAAAGCCCATCAAGATTCTTCTTAATCTGCTTAGCTATAGCAGATGAGAGAACTCTTGCATCAGTTCTAGGATAAGTAACAAGCTTCTTTTCATAAAGCGACTGAACAATCTTAAGAGTTTCATCAGGACTAATCTTAAGCTTCTTCGAGCAAGCATTCTGAAGCTCAGCAAGGTTATACAGAAGCGGAGGTTTCTTATTCTCCTTCTTCTTGGTTACTTCGGTAACAACAGCCTCAAGAGGATTAACCTCTATCTTAAGCTTATCTATCAGCTGCTGCGCTTTGAGCTTATCCTTAAGTCCGTTATCCTTATACAGATAAGGCGTCTCAAAATACATCGATGTAGGACACACCTTCCAGTCAAAGTCTATCTCGTTGCCATCTGCCATAGTCTTGGCAATCACGCGATAAAAAGGCATCTTCACAAAATCTCTTATCTCACGCTCGCGCCTTACTATCATACCAAGCACGCAAGTCATAACACGACCCACGCTTATGACAAGTCTATCCTGTTTAAGATAATTCTTGATAGAATAAGCATACTTAAGTGTCAGCACACGAGAAAAATTAATACCCATGAGATAATCTTCCTGCGCCCTTAAGTAAGCCGAATCAGAAAGGTTATCATAGAAAGACCAGTCCTTGGCTTCCCTGATACCCTTAAGGATTTCTTCTTCAGTCTGCGAATCAATCCACACTCGATATCGCTTCTTGTCAGTAACACCAGCTTCTTTATCAACAAGCCTGTATATATACTCACCTTCACGTCCTGAGTCGGTACATATGTATATATTCTCAACATCAGGCCTAGTGAGTATAGCCTTAACTATATCAAATTGTTTTTTTACACTATCTATGACACGGTACTTCCATTCCGTCGGTATAAAAGGAATCGTATCCAATTGCCATCGTTTCAGATCCGGATTATAATCCTCCGGATAAGACATAGTAATCAGATGACCTACACACCACGTGACAATACTGTCACCAGACTCGATATACCCGTCTCTAGATGCACCGTTAACACCAAGCACTCTGGCGAATTCCTTCGCAACGCTAGGCTTTTCAGCTATATATACACTCTTTCCCATCAGAACTTACTATTCCCCTTCAGAAGTTCACACACATCATCATATCTCATAGGATGACCAAGAAGATATCCCTGTATATTATCGCAATTAATAGACTTGAGGAAATCAAACTGTTCAGCGGTCTCAACACCCTCTGCTATGATCTCGTAGCCAAGCTTCTTAACTATGTCTATGATACCGGTTGTGATTATAGACGTAGTCTCCTCAGTAATAACACTATCGATAAATGATTTGTCTATCTTCAGTGTATCAATAGGTATATTCTTAAGATAAGCCAAAGATGAATAACCTGTTCCAAAATCATCTATGGAAATCTTGATTCCTAAAGTCCTTAATCTCTCAAGCAATTCTATGACAGACTTTGAATCACCCATGAATACGCTTTCTGTAATCTCGAATTCAATCTTAGAAGGATCAATCCTATGCTGTTCAAAAAGCGCTTCGACATTCTTTTCAAAAAGCGAATCCTTAAACTGAATTCCAGAGATATTGATGGACATGATGCCATCAAAACCGTATATACTTCTTAACATACCGTAATCCATGATGGCTTTTTTGAGAACCCAATTTCCAATCTCTATGATACTGCCATTCTTCTCAGCTAGCGGAATAAAAGCACCTGGTGCGATATATCCTTCACTTTCAGAATTCCAGCGGATAAGTGCCTCCAAGCCTCTGATCTTACGATTATTCACGTAGTATTGCGGCTGATAATAAAGCTCGAAATTCTCGTTCTGTATCGCCTTTTTCAACATATTTTCAATACGGATGTCACGTAAAAACCTGCTTAACATGTTATGCTCAAAAAGACGGATATTATTCTTTCCGTTAGTCTTAACAGTCTTAAGCGCAATATCAGCATTGCCGATAAGATCCACGATTCTCTTACCATGTTCGGGATAAACCGAGATTCCGGCACTTATAGTAAGGTACTCTATGATTCCATTATCAAGCTTAATCGAATTGTCAAGGAAATTGCGGATACAGTAATACTTATCCTTAATATCCTCGATACTTCCGCCATACTGAGCAAGTATGAATTCATCACTGCTGACACGACATATACTGATATTCGGTGTCGTGAACTTCTTAAGAAAATGACTAACCTTGATCATAAGTTCATCGCCAGATTCAAATCCAAGTTCATCATTGACCTTCTTAAAATCATCAACATCAAGGTACATGATATATATCTTCTGCTCGCGGTCAGAAGCAAGCTTGATCCAACCCTCTAAAATATTATAAAAATACGCTCTGTTATAGAGGCCTGTCATAGTGTCATAATAAGCCTGATACTCAAGATCTCCCTTAGCTTCAACCTGATTGGTTACATCAGTAAAGTAAACAATCATCTCATCGCATATAGAATCATTGCCATAAAAAAGATAAACATTCAGATTAAGCCAGCGATTGATGCTATCGCAATGCAGAGAGTATTCAAAATAATTCTCATGCGCTTCCTTGGCAATTCCAAGTCTGCTTGCATAAGCTACGATATCATCATAGTCAACCACACCATCAAATATATCTTCCGCATCACTTATACCATCAAGCTTATCATCATCCAATCCAAGCAACAGCTTAACACGGTTAGATATAACATATGTATCATCCTTATAATTGCGATAGATATATCCATCACATGTATTCTCGGAAACAAGTCTATAAACACTATTAAGTTTTAAATTATCGTCGCATTCTGTCATATCACTCACCTGAGTCATCTATAGTCTGATTATATGCATCTATAAAATGTTCCATAAAGTACGATACTTCTCTAAGCTCCATCTTATCTATGCTATTTTTGATCGTATCATGAGCCTTCGTGAAATCCCCATTGCCCATATTCAGTTCTTCTATACACTTAATATAAGCCGATATCTTATCAGCTGCTTTGATATACTTCCAGAGAAGTTCTTCTTCCTTAGTAGCTATCAAAACAGATTCATATGGGCTTCTAAGATCACTTGGAAGACCGGTCAGCAGTTCCTGACCAGCTCTCTTTTCTATATCCTTATATACGGACTTTATGTCAGTATTGTAATACTTAACCGGAGTAGGCATATCACCAGTGATTATCTCTGTAACATCATGATAAAGTCCCAAAACAGCCAATCTCTCCGGATTAATATCACCACCATACACTTCGTTGTTAATAATACCAAGTGCATGAGCAATCATGGCAACTTCAAGACTGTGTTCACTTATATTCTCTTTGATAGTATTACGCATAAGTCCCCATCTGGTAATATACTTCATGCGTGACATCATTGCAAAAAACTGATTATCCTTCATATACTTCTTTCTCCTGATTATCGACAAATGTCCATCGTTAATTATACCATAAAAAGTGGAAAAATGCCACAAAAAAAAGCGCCAATTCTGACGCTTTAAAGCAGGGGATGAGAGAATCGAACTCCCACTAACAGTTTTGGAGACTGCTGTACTACCACTATACCAATCCCCTATGAAAAAAACATACAGAAGACTATATAAATCACATATCCATCTCTTGGTCAAAC
>DOVJ01000068.1 GCA_003520145.1 Eubacterium sp. | reverse complement strand
GAGATAGGAATAGAGGATCCTCTTGAAACCTGTATAAGCTGTATGGGGCTTAACAGGAAATCATCGGCTCTTGTTTTTAAGGCAAGATATGGTGAGGATTTTCCTTATATAGAATACAAGGAAGAGGTGACAAGGCGTTACTTTGCAAGGTCCGAGAACGGCGAACTAAGACTTATGAAGGGTGCTCGTGAGATACTCATCTTCCTTAAGGAAAGAGGCTTTAGGATTGCTCTTGCTAGTTCCACAAGCAGAGATTCTGTTATAAGGATGCTGACTAACGCAGAACTCATAGATTACTTCGAGATCATCATAGCTGGTGATATGGTTGAGAATAGCAAGCCTGCTCCTGATATATATCTTAAGGCACTTGATGGACTTGGGATCAAGGCAGCTGATGCGTATGCCATAGAGGACTCGTATAACGGTGTTCGCTCTGCAACTTCTGCAGGTATAGATACTATCATGGTTCCTGATATGGCGAAGCCTGATGATGAGATGAATAGACTTGCATGCGTTATACTTGAGGATCTGTTTGAAGCAGCGAAGTACATAGGAAGGTGATTGTTATAAAAGAAAAGGACAGTATATGGATCAAGCTCTTAAGGATTGCCTTCTGGCTTGTTATATGGCAGCTTATCATGGTCCTCGTAAGTGGTAAGATATGCTTTGCCGGTCCTTATGAGACAGCAAAGAGACTTCTTGAGCTGCTTAAGACTAAGGATTTTTACCTTGCGGTTTTCTTTACATTTACCGGTATAGCAGGTGGTTATGGTGTGGGTATGATAGTCGGTACGGTGCTTGGTTATAATGCGCACTTTCATCCGAAGTTTGATTATTATGTTACGCCTGTCATAGACTTCTTCAGATATATTCCTATGGTTACTGTGACGCTTGTTGCACTTTTGTGGGCGGAACTTGGAATAATCGCTTTTGAAGTAAGTGTTTTCTTATCTTTGCCTGTTATATATAAGCATACGGTTGATGGGCTTAAGAAGGCTAATCAGCACTATCTTAAGAGGGCGAGGCAGTTAAAGTATAATCCGATAAGGAAGCTTGTATATATATATCAGCCACTTAAGGTGCCGGGTTATGTTCCGGGTTGTCATAAGGCTATGAATATGTGCTGGAAATCAGGTATTCTTGCACAGTTGATAACTGATAAGGGTGTATCTATAGGTACTATGCTTGCTGCTGCAAGGGATGAGAGGGATATAGCAGCGATATTTGCATTTACTATTGTTATCGTGTGCTGTAGTATATCTTTTGAAAAGATTGTATTTGGTGTCATGTCGCTTGATATACTTAATGCAGGCAAGATAGATGTTGCTCAGTTTTTTAAGGATATAGACAATGATGATATTATGTTATAGAGGTTATTATGACTGAAAAAGAGATTATAATCGAAAAGCTTAAGGAAAGTGGATGCAGGATCACCAAGCAGAGAGAACTTCTTCTTGATGTGATGCTTCAGAAGGGCTTTAATTGTCATAAGGAAGTATATATAACTGCGCATGCTATCGATAAAACTATAGGTCTTGCGACTGTTTACCGCTTCGTGAACAAGCTTCAGGAGGTTGGTGTTGTCTCTGAAAAGGGCTTATTCAGGGTAGCATGCTGCGCTCAGAAGTGTCCTTTTAATGACTCATGCATGATAGAGTTCGATAATGGTAAGGTCTATGAGTTGACTGGAGAAGAATTCGTGAATATACTCTATAACGGACTTCGCATAAGTGGTAAGATAGAGGATGATGAGCAGATCATGAATATATTCATGAAAAAGTGTGATGAGTGATGAAAAGAGTTGTTGGTTTTCTGAAAAAAGAAGCTGTTATGAGCATATCGTGTGTCCTTGCTTTGATCTCGATGTGCATAATAAAGCCTGATAAGCAGTATGGTGATTATACAGATATCAGAACTCTTGGAATATTGCTCTCTATGATGCTTATAACAGCCGGCTTGAAGCGATATGGATTCTTTGAGGTTGCTTCTAGAAAGCTTTTATCGGGACTTAAGAGTGTAAAGGGGCTTATAACAGCTCTTGTTGTAATGTGCTTTTTCTTTGCCATGCTCATAACGAACGATGTCGCGCTTATAACGCTCGTGCCATTTGCCATAGAGGTGCTTTCTATGTGCAAACAGAAGAAGCATATAATCGATACTGTAGTTCTCATGACTATAGCAGCTAATCTTGGAAGTATGGCTACTCCTGTCGGTAATCCGCAGAACCTGTATCTATATGGACTTAGCAATATGAGTATCGGCAGTTTCTTTGTGCTTGTATTACCTTATGTTCTTGTGTCTTTTGCTATGATGATAGCAGCCTGCTTATGGATAGGCAGGGGACGGGAGATAATTAATTATTCACTTGAAACTTACAAGGTTGATCCTAAGGGGAGATTGTATATAGCTTTATATATAATCTTGTTTGCGGCTGAGATCTTAAGCGTTCTTAGGATTGTTCCTTATGAGTATACGTTTCTTATCATCGTGGCATTTTGTGTTTGGGATGATGCGAAGCTTCTTTTGAAAGCGGATTATTCGCTTTTGCTTACTTTTGTATTTCTCTTTGTATTCATAGGGAATATGAAGAGGATACCGCAGGTATATGATCTGGTTTTGAACTCTTCTGAGGGAAGAGAGGTGTTATCTTCCGTTGTTTTAAGTCAGGTGATAAGCAATGTACCTGCTGCTGTGTTGCTCTCGGGCTTCACAAAGAATTACGATAAACTGATAATCGGCTGTAACCTGGGCGGTCTTGGTACGCTCATAGCCTCCATGGCTAGTCTGATAAGCTTTAAGGCTTATTCAGGCATGAATGGAGCGAAGAAGATGAAGTATGTCATAACATTTACAGGATATAATATCTTCTTCTTAGCTATACTTTTGCTGATGGTCAGATAAAGAAGGAGGCAGTTATGGTAAATTACTACAAGACTGTCAATGACAGTCTTCTTAAGGTGAATTCACCGGAAGATGATACATGGATATCTCTTCTAAATCCGAGCGAGGATGAAGTAAATGATGTGGCCAAGGCGTACGATATCGACATCAACGATATGCGTTCCGCACTCGATAAGGATGAGCGCTCGCGTATAGAGATTGAGGACAATTATACCATGGTCCTTGTCAATATTCCTACGGTGCAGGTGCAGTCCGATAAAGAGTTGTATGATACTATACCTCTTGCGGTATTTATCATAAAGAAGCATGTTATTACAGTGTGTACTGAGGAAACTCCGATACTGAGTGCTTTTGTAAGCGCGAGAGTAAAGACTTTTAATACGGCATATAAATCACAGTTTGTGTTGAGGCTTCTATACAGAACCGCTTCTACATATCTTGTTTATCTTCGTGAGATAGATAAAAAGAGCGATGCTCTCGAAGCGAAGATGCACTCTTCAACGAGAAACAGTGAGCTTATGGAGCTTCTTAAGCTGGAAAAATCCCTGTTGTACTTCACGACAGCTCTTCGTTCGAACGAGGCAGTTATGGAGAAACTCTTTAAGTCGCCTTTTATCAAGAGATTCCCTGAAGATGAGGATCTTCTTGATGATGTAATCGTCGAGAATAAGCAGGCTATCGAGATGGCGAATATATATAGTGGTGTCTTAAGCAGCATGGTTGATGCTTTTGCTTCGATGATTTCCAACAACCTGAATGTTGCCATGAAGATCCTTGCGGTTATCACGCTTGTTATGTCTATACCTACGATCATCTTCTCGGCTTATGGCATGAATGTTGCCGGTATACCATTGGCGTCACATCCACATGGATTTATGATAGTGTCGGTTATATCATGTGTTATAAGTCTTGTTGTTCTTTGGGTTATGACTAATATAAAGAGCTTAAAGTGAGGTATGAGATAAGTGAAAAAAAGAGTTAGTTATTATATATTATTTGCGGTCTTAATTCTTGCTTTTTTGGTTACAGGGTGCAAGAAGAAGGATAAGGAGGATGCAACCTCCACTAAGTTGACCACGCAAAAGGAAACTGGCGTTAATACTAAGGCTGCGACCAAAGTAGCGACAGAGCAGGAAACTACTAAGGCTCAGGCTATTTCCGAGAAGTCTACTAAGGCTCAGGCTGTTTCCGAGAAGTCTACTAAGGCTTCTATAGATGAGAATGGTTCTTATTATTCGAAGGATGAAGTTGCGCTTTACATACATACCTACGGCAAGCTTCCTTCTAACTTCATCACCAAGACTGAAGCGAAGGCGCTTGGCTGGGAAGGTGGCTCTGTAGAACAGTATGCAAAGGGTAAAGCCATAGGTGGTGACAAGTTCGGTAATTACGAAGGAAAGCTTCCTTCGAAAAAGGGAAGAACTTATACCGAATGCGATATAGACACATATAAGAAATCGTCAAGGGGAGCAAAGCGTATCATATTCTCCAATGACGGTCTTGTGTACTATACAGAGGATCACTACGAAACATTTACTCTGTTATATGGAGAGGTGAACTGATGAGAAGAATAATTATAGACTTAAGCGGAGTGGATTCCAAAAAAGCTTTTCATGAGAGAGTTCGCGAAGCTATGCTTGTGCCTGATCATTATGGGAATAATCTTGATGCGCTTCATGATATCCTCGCAGAATACAGTGGGAAGCTTGATATAATAGTTCTCAACATAGACGATTTTATGGCGGCAAGAGAAGAGTACGCTGAAAGCTTCCTTGCTATGCTTGAGGATATAAAAAGCGATGATGTGAGAGTATTTGTTGCTGAAGCGATGTAATGGTGGGTGTCATATATGGCTAAAAAGAAAAAAGTTAGCAGGCTTTACGTCAAACTGCTGATCAACTTTATAATCCCTCTTATATTCTTAGGAATCGCGCTTTTTTACTTCGTGTATGCTAACATTACGAAGATGAAGTACGAGGAGATGAAAGAAAAGCTTAGAGTTGTATCGGGAACTGTCAAGTATGGTCTTGACATGATATACCCTGGTGATATGACTATGAAGGATTCTGATTATAAGACAGTCTCAAAGGGGGATGTGATACTTAACGGTGATCACACTCTTGTTGATAAGTACAAAGAGCTGACTGACTGTGATGTGACTGTGTTCTATGGAGATATGAGGATCATGACGACTCTGTATCAGGATGATGAGAGGGTTGTCTTAACGAAAGTGAATCCTCTTGTAAAAAAACAGGTTCTTGAATCGGGCAAGGATGGCTTCTATACAGTCAATATCAGCGGAGTCGATCATATCGTGTATTACGCTTGTATAGTGCAGGATGGCAAGAATATAGGACTTGTGGGCGTGTCATGTCCAGTAGCGAAGATGAATGACATATACATGAAAGCTATCATGCCATTCATCATATTCTTTGCTGTTCTTTTTGTGATAATAGGCTGGACTGTTTTCAAGTATTCGAATGGAATCTTAAGAGAAGTCGGATATATCGATTCATCTCTAAAAAAGATTGGTGATGGCAGATTCAAGGGCGATATAGATGGAGATCTGGTGTCTCGTAAGGATGAATTCGGGGATATAGGCAAGCGTATCATGAGCATGCGCCAGGAGCTTAAGATCCTTGTGGAGAACGACAAGCTTACGGGTGCATTTAACCGAAGCAGCGGTCAGAAGATGTATGCTGAGCTTCTTGATAGAGTTAAGAAAACCGGTATAAGCTTCATGGTTGTACTCGGAGATATAGACTTCTTTAAGAATGTCAATGATACATATGGACATAACTGCGGTGATGAGGTTCTTATTGAGTGTGCTAGTATCATGAAGAAGAATGTTGGTCGAAAGGGATTTGTCTGTAGATGGGGCGGAGAGGAGTTCTTGATGGTCTTCTCTGATACAAGCAAAGATGATGTCATGAGCACACTTGAGGGTATTCGCAGGGAATTATCAGAAAGTGTACTTGTATATGATGACAAAAATGTACGCGTGACCATGACATTTGGCGTCGTAGATGGAGATGTTAACGAAACGATGGAGATGGCTGTGAAGCGTGCCGATGACAAGCTTTACTTCGGAAAAAACAATGGAAGGAATCAGATTGTATACTGATAGGAGTTGATTATGTTACTTGAATTTACTAAGATGGAAGGCCTTGGCAACGATTATGTGTATGTGGATTGTACGAAAAATGTTCTCGAAAATCCGGGAGAAGTCGCTAAAATCGTGAGTGACAGACACTTTGGAGTGGGTGCTGACGGACTCATACTCATAGAGAGCTCTGATAAGGCTGATTTTTTCATGTCTATGTATAACGCGGACGGTTCAAGAGGTGAGATGTGCGGCAACGGTATGCGTTGCGTGGCAAGATTCGTGTATGATAAGGGGCTGACTAAGAAGACTGAATTCGGTGTGGATACACTTGCCGGTATTAAGTATGTGTCTCTTAAGGTCATTGATGGTGATGTGAAGAGTGTCACTGTAGATATGGGTGAGCCAATCCTTAAGGGCTTGGATATACCTGTTACAATCGACAAGGACAAGGTCATAAAAGAACCTATAGAGGTGCTTGGAAAAGTATATGAGATAACATGCGTATCCATGGGTAATCCACATGCTGTTATATTCATCGATGAGGATCCTAAGAATCTTGAGCTTGAGAAGATCGGACCGTACTTTGAGAATCATGCTGTGTTTCCTAGACGTGTCAATACTGAGTTCATACAGGTTCTTCCTGATGGCTCTCTTAATATGAGAGTGTGGGAAAGAGGATCTGGTGAGACTCTTGCATGCGGAACCGGTGCATGCGCAAGTGTTGTTGCTGCTTCACTTTGCGGGCTTATCGGCAGGGAAGCAACAGTACATCTTCTTGGCGGTAATCTTCACATAAGATGGGATGAATCTGATAACAGAGTCTACATGGAGGGACCGGCTAAGATAGTTTTCGATGGAAAGATGAATATATAACTAGTATAATATAATTGACATATAGAGTGTGAATATGCTATAATATGCAAGTATGGGTCATCACACTCATAAGGCTTCGCATATGAAGCATATTATAAATCGAAAGGATTTTTTAGTGATGAGTAATAAGAATCTTTTAAAGCTTTTTTTACTTATGGTTGCATGTCTTGGACTTGTATACTTAGCTTACTTTGGTATAGGCAAGGACGGATATGGTGCAGCTGAGAATACCAAACTTGGTATCGATCTTAACGGTGGCTTGAGTATCACCTTTGAAACCGAGGAAGAAAACCCGGATGAACAGGAACTTAATGATACTATCTACAAGCTTTCACAGCGTGTTCAGAAGTATAGTACTGAGGCTTCTGTATACAAGGAAGGTGACAGAAGAATCAACGTAGAGATTCCTCTTAAGGAAACCAGCCTTGAGTCAGCTAAGACTATTCTTGATGATCTTGGTACACCTGGTACTCTTGAATTCCAGGATGCAGACGGTAATATTATCATAACAGGTGCTGATGTTAAGTCTGCTGAAGCGGGTACCATGCAGAACGATGCCGGTCTTAACTCATATATGGTTAAGCTTAAGCTTACAGATGAAGGTGCTAAGAAGTTCACTGAAGGAACACTTGCTGTTTCGCAGAAGGCTTCCGGCAGTAATTATATAGCTATCATATTTGATGGTGAAGTTATATCTGCTCCTAGATGTGAGAAGCAGATCGATGGCGATGAAGTAGTAGTTGAGAATATGGAATCTTATAAGGCAGCTGATAAGCTTGCTGCTTATATCAGAATCGGTGCTATTCCTCTTAAGCTCAATACTATAAGATCAAGTATCCTTGCTCCACAGCTTGGTTCTAATGCTATTAAGACCAGTCTTATGGCTGCATTTATCGGTATATGTATCATCATGGCATTCATGATATTCGTATATAGAATACCTGGTTTCTGCGCAAGTTTAGCGCTTGTTATGTACGTGTCGATAGTACTTTTTGTAGTAAGTGCTTTCGAGATCACGCTCACACTTCCTGGTATCGCAGGTATTATCCTTTCGATAGGTATGGCGGTTGATGCCAACGTTATCATATTTACGCGTATCAAAGAGGAGATAGGTGCCGGCAATTCAGTTGATCTTGCTATTAAGACCGGTTTTGATAAGGCCTTCTGGGCAATCATGGACGGTAACGTTACAACGCTTATTGCAACAGCTATTCTTTATGCTCTTGGTACAGGTCCTATTAAGGGATTTGCTGCTACACTTGCTATAGGTATCATAGTATCGCTCTTCACAGCACTTACAGTAACTAAGTTCATAGTTAAGCTTTTCTATGCACTTGGTGCTAAGGCTCCTGGACTCTATGGTTCTAAGAAGGATACTAAGATCTTTGATTTCATCGGAAGAAAGAAGATATTCTTCGCGATTTCTATAATTGCTATCCTTGCTGGATTTGGTATCATGGGATATAACGCTTCTCAGGATAAGGGTCCATTCAACTTCGGTATCGAATTCGCTGGTGGTTCTTCTACAACTGTTACTTTCAAGGAAGAGCTTTCACAGGATAAGCTTGAGAGTGATGTTGTTCCTCTTTTTGAAGAGGTTATAGGTAAGACTAACGTACAGATTCAGAAGGTTGATAACAGTGCAGAAGTTGTATTTAAGACAAGGGAGCTTACTGCTGACGAGAATGCTCAGATAAGTGCTAAACTTGTTGAAAAATATGGTGTAGATGAGGGAGCAATCCTCTCTGATAACATCGGTTCTTCTGTCAGTGGTAAGATGAGAAGAGATGCTATCATCTCAGTTATCATATCAACTATAGCTATGCTCATCTATATCTGGATCAGATTCAGAAAGTTTGAATTTGCAGCAAGTGCTATTCTTGCTATATGTCATGATGTATGCGTTGTACTTGGTTTCTATGCTATATCAAGAATTACTGTAGGTAATACTTTCATAGCATGTATGCTTACACTTGTAGGTTATACTATTAACGCAACTATCGTTATCTTCGATAGAGTTCGTGAGAACATGAAGATATATGCTTCTTCAAGAGCGCATGACCTCAAGGATATCATCAACAGAAGTATAACAGAGACATTCTCGAGAAGTGTTAATACAACATTTACTACATTTGTTATGGTATTTATGATATTCATACTTGGTGTAACATCAATCAAAGAGTTCGCACTTCCGCTTATGGTCGGCGTACTTGTAGGTGCTTTCTCATCAGTATGTATAACAGGCCCTTTGCTTTACTTGTTACTTAACAGAAAGAAGAAAGCAGGTAACTAATACCATGAGGGAAGATTGGAGAATCTATGCTAAGAAAGCGGATTTCGCTGCTTTAGCAAAGGAATTTGATATCGATCCCGTAGTTGCCAGAGTTATCAGAAACAGAGATTATATAACGAGTGATGATTACAGGACATATCTTTTTGGAGATATGTCCTGTCTTCATAATCCGATGCTTCTGTCGGATATAGAGAAAGCACTCGTTCTTCTGTGTGATGCACTCGAATCTGGTACGGCGGTTAAGATCATAGGCGATTATGACATAGATGGAATCTGTTCTGTAGTTATACTTTACAGTGCCTTGTCTATGCTAGGATTTAAGGTTGGTTATGATGTTCCAGACCGTATGAAGGATGGCTATGGGATTAACAAACGGCTTATAGATAAGGCTCATAAAGAAGGCTATGGAATGATCGTAACATGCGATAACGGAATAGCTGCATTCAATGAAATCATATATGCTAAGGAACTTGGAATGAAGGTCCTTGTGACCGATCATCACGAACCGCCTGTAGAGGAAATCGAAGGAGCTGTAAAGCAGATGATAGTATCTGCTGATGCGGTTGTAGATCCTAAGATAGATGGAAGTACTTATCCTTTTTCTGAGATATGTGGTGCGGTGGTTGCAATGAAGGTTATGCAGGCGCTGTGCTTGCGTCTTGGAAGAAAATTCGATGATTCACTTCTTGAATATGGCGCGATAGCGACCATAGGTGATATCATGCCGCTTCGAGATGAGAATAGAGTGATCGTTAAGGAAGGGTTTAAGAGGATTGCACATAGTCAGCATAAGGCTCTTATGACTCTAATAGGAGCAGTTGGCGTAGATCCTACAAGGATCACTGCTTACGATGTCGGCTTCAGGATAGGACCTTGTCTTAACTCTAGTGGCCGCCTTAAGAATGCTATGTATGCTATAGATATGCTTCTCTCTGACGATGTGGCTAAGGCTTCCGATATAGCGCTATACCTTACTGAACTCAATGAAGACCGTAAGGATATGACAGTTGATGGCTTTAATCTTGGATGCGAGATTCTTGAGAGAGACCATCCTGATGATAAGGTTCAGGTTCTGTATATACCGGGTATTCACGAGAGTGTGGCGGGTATAGTCGCAGGTCGAATCAAGGATAAGTATAATCACCCTGTCATAGCATTTACTGATTCAACTGAAGAGGGCGTTATAAAGGGGTCGGCAAGATCAATAGAGGCTTATGATATGTTTCTTAATCTAAGCCATCACAAGGAGCTCTTTATAAAGTTCGGTGGACATAGTATGGCTGCGGGAATCTCGATGAAAAAAGACCTGTTAGATGAACTAAGAAGTGCTCTTAACAGTGATTGCGAACTTGCTGATGCGGATTTTGTTAAAAAAGTCTGGATCGACAGTATTCTTCCTTTTGGTTATATAAGCGAGAAGCTGATATCGGATATCGAAAAGCTCGAGCCGTTCGGCTTTGGCAACTCAAGACCTGTATTTGCCGAGAAAAATGTTATCGTCAAGGATATACGTATCGTCGGTAAGAATATGAATGTGGCAAAACTGAAGCTTATGGGCAGTGATGGCCGCGTGTATTCGGGCGTGTGCTTTGATAAGGATGCGTTCGAGCAAGTGGCTATAGGCGACAGTCTTAATATGATCTTTAGACCGCAGATCAATGAATATAACGGTGTGAGGAGTATAGAGATAGTAATTGAAAAAATATATCTAAAAGTGTAAAAAAGTAGTTGT